>JBMFXK010000083.1:0-4231 GCA_049964315.1 Clostridia bacterium
TGCCGGTGCTGTGGCAAGTGAAGGGCCTCGGTCTATCCTTCGGCCTCATCGCCGCCATGTCCGGCCTTGCCGTCATCACGATGCTGGCCTTCGGGCGGGAGACGCGCGGCCTGTCTCTCGAGGCCATCGAGGCGCGTTATCACCGGGGCGCGGGAGCGCCGCTGATCCATCTGTCCCCGCGGCCGACGGACTGACGGCTAGGGCACGTTTCCTTCCCGGCGCTCCCAGCCCGACCGAAAAAGGGGCAGGAAGTTGTTGGGGTTGTAGGGGTGCTGCCGCACCTCATCGAGATTGAGCTCGGCGCCAAGGCCGGGGCGGTCGGGGGGCATCACCCGGCCGCGCTCGACCTTCAGCGGGTGGCTGAGCAGTCTCGCCTCCCATGGCTCGTTGAATTCATCGAATATCTCGTGCAGGAAAAAATGCGGCGTCGCGGCATTCAGGTGGGCGCACGCGAGCGAGCACACCGGCCCCTGGGCACTGTGCGGCGCCGTCACCCCGTTATGAGCCGCCACCATGCCGACTACATCGCGGGCGGCGGTCATCCCCAGAAACTGCGGCTCCAGCTGGATGATGTGGACGGCATCATACTGGAGCAATTCGGCAAACTGCTCTCGGCAGTAATAATCTTCGCCGACCGCCACCGGCACCGGAGAGCGCCGCGCCACCTCCACCGTGGCCGAGATGCGCTGGGGCGGTACCGGCGCCTCAAACCATGTGGGCTTGAACACTGCCATCTGGTCGGCAAACTGCAGGGCCGTGGACACTGTGAAGCGGTTGTGTCCTTCAATCAGGATGTCGACGGTCGGACCTACCGCCTTACGCACCGCTTCGATTAGGGCAAGCGCCAGATTCATGTCCTCGCGGTCGACGATACGCCACGCCGACCCAAACGGGTCGAACTTCAAGGCCGTGTACCCCCGACTCACCACCTCGCGGGCGTCTTCGTAAATGCCTTCGGGGGTGCGTCCGCCACGGTACCAGCCATTCGCGTAAGCGCGCAATGAGGCATTGGCGCGACCGCCCCAGAGGCGGTAGAGCGGCTGACCGGTCGCCTTGCCGAGGATGTCCCACAGGCCCAGTTCAATAGCCGCCAGGGCGGATCCGTGGATCTGCCCCCCGTCGGAATACACGTCTCGCCACAGATGCAGGGCGATGTCGGCAATGTCGAAGGGATCTCGCCCCACGACCAGCGGCTCGAGCTCGTGGATGGCCGCTTCTACCGTTCGCGCGAATCCGTTCAGAGTGCCTTCGCCAAGTCCCGTGAGACCGTCATCCGTCTTGACGACCGCGAAGACCCAGTTCTTCCATGGGTTGCCCACCACGTAGGTGTCGATCCCGGTGACACGCATGACTTCCTCCCAATCCGCCCAGAGAAGTAGGCCTGGGGCAGACTTCCCAGCCCCTCTGCCCGGCCGTCGCACCGGTACCGCGTACCGTTTGACAGGGGCCGCCGCCTCGCGGCGGCTCACGCGTCCGACCGCCGTATGGTACCGCCCCAGAGACGCCCACCCCCGTCAGTCCCCTGAGGCGCGGCCCCTCGCTTCCAGCACGAGCGACAGGGCCTCGTCGACCGAGTCCCCCAGCGCGGTCACATGCCCCATTTTCCGCCCCGGCCTGGCTTCACCCTTGCCGTAAAGATGGAGCCGCACGCCCGGAACGGCCAGCATGCGGGCAAAGTCGGGCGGGGCGCCGTCTGCCCCCCAAAGGTCCCCCAGCAGATTGGCCATCGCGGCCGGACGCGCGATCCGGGTGTCACCGAGCGGCAGACCGACGAGAATGCGCACCAGCTGCTCGAATTGGGACGTGGCCGCTGCCTCAATCGTGTGATGACCGGAGTTGTGCGGACGGGGCGCCACCTCGTTGACCAGCACCTCTCCGCTCTGATCGACGAACATTTCCACCGCCAGGAGCCCCACTAGCTCCAAGCCGGCGGCGATGGAGCGGGCAATCACGTCGGCGCGCTGGCTGACGCGCGGTTCCACGGCGGCAGGTGCCGTGGTGACGTCGAGGATGCCGTGTCGATGCCGGTTTTGTGAAGCCGGATATGTTACCAGCATGCCGTCCGTGCTCCGCGCGCAGATCACGGAAAGCTCGCAGGCCAGATCCACCTGCTGCTCGATAATGAGGGTGACGGCCGCCTGCATCAGGCGCGAGAATGCCGCGTGGGCCTCGGCTTCACTGCGGACCACGGCCTGTCCCTTGCCGTCATAGCCGCCGGTGGCCGTCTTCATGACCAGGGGAAAGGCCAGGGCTCTGAGCGCATCGTCCAGATCCTGAAGGCTTGTGACCACCCGAAAAGCGGGCACGGGAGCGCCGAATCGCGACACGGCCATCTTTTCCCGGATACGGTGCTGCGAGACGCGGAGGATGTTGCTGGAGGGGTGGACCGGCACCAGTGCCTCCAGGGCCTCCACAGCCTCGGCGCTGACATTTTCAAACTCGTAGGTGACCACATCCGCTTCGCGGGCCAGAGCCTGCATCGCAGCGGCGTCCTCCAGGCTGCCGACGACATGGCCGTCAGACACCTGGGCCCCGGGGGAGGCGGGATCGGGATCCAGCACCACCGTTCGGTAACCGATGCGGCGCGCGGCCATCGCCGTCATGCGCCCCAGCTGGCCCCCACCGAGGATGCCAATCGTGCGGCCGGGCGGCAGCGGAGCCATTGTTAGAGGCCTTCCAGGGCCGTTCGCGCCTGCTCTTCACGGTAGCGGGTCAGCTTCTCCTGCAGGCTCGCACTGTGGATGGCCAGTATCTGGACCGCGAGCAGGCCCGCATTGGCCGCACCGGAGGCACCGATGGCGACGGTGGCGACGGGGACCCCCCGCGGCATCTGAACGATGGACAGGAGGGAGTCGAGTCCGGACAAGGCCCGGCTCTGCACCGGGACTCCAATCACCGGCAGTGTCGTCTTGGCTGCCACCATTCCGGGAAGGTGGGCCGCTCCGCCGGCCCCCGCAATGATGACCTCGATGCCGCGGGAGCGGGCCTCCTCGGCAAACTGGAACATGACGTCGGGCGTACGGTGGGCCGATACCACCCGGCTCTCATGCGGCACCGCAAACTGGTCCAGGACTTCGGACGCGGCCTTCATGGTCTCCCAATCCGACCGGCTGCCCATAATCACGGCGACCAACGGACCCTCCACTCGGCTTCCCCTGCTTCCTCTGCCCTACCCGTGCTCTCATGATACCGGTTCCGAGCGGCGCGTTGCGGTCATGCCGCCGGCGCTCCCGGGCTAGATGTCGGCTCCGGCATCGGTCCGACGGTTCCCCCAGGGCCAGAACGCGTAACGATTCAGGAGCGCGATGCTCCCGGGTACCAGCAGGCTTCGGACGACCCAAGTATCCAGCAGGATGGCGCCGGTCATGCCGATGGCGAGGGTCTGCATGATCTCGAGCGGACTCTTGACCAGGGTGATGAACACCACCACCATGATCATCCCGGCACCCGTGATCATGGCACCCGTGGATTGGAGGCCGCGTGCGGCGGCCACCCGGGCTCCGGCGGATCCGACATGCTCCTGAACCCGGTGCAGCAAGATGACCTCGTAGTCCATCGATAGCCCGAACAGGAGCACGAAAATGAGCGGGGTAATGGCGCTGTCCGGCGAGAGGGGGTACAGGCCAAGCCCGCCCCGCTGCACGGTCAGCACCAGGAGCCCCGCCGTTGCAAGCGCCACGAGGCCGTCAAAGGCCACACCCAAGAGCGGCTGCCAAAGGGATCCGGTGGCAATGAACAGGATGCTGAACGCGACCAGGGCCACGGCCGCCATCATCCAGGGCAGACGCTGAGCGGTCAGGTGATTGAACCCGTTCAGGAGGGCGGTGATGCCGCCTACACCGGTCCGACTCCCGTGCGGCACCCAGTGCGGCAGGTCCTGCTGCAGCCGGCCGACGAGCGCCGTGGTGCGGGCAGCGTCCGGGCCTGTTTCAGGAGTGACATACAGCACGACCATGTGCGCGTTGTAGCGGGGGTTGATAAATGACTGGAGACCTGACCGCAGCGGCCCGGGCATCAGCGCCGGATGGTCAAGCAGGGTGGCGAGCATGGCAGGCGGTACGCCGAGGGTCACCGGGGAGGCGACGCTCTTCACGTCGGGCAGGGCCGTCACCTTGCTGGTGATCTTGGCCACATCGTTCCAGTAGGCCGCCTCGTAAATAGTGGCGGGAAGGTGAACGGCGAGAATTACGGGGCCGTTGAACCCGGCCCCAAGAACTTGCTGCTGCTTGTC
>JBMFXK010000083.1:4241-9020 GCA_049964315.1 Clostridia bacterium
ACCGCCAGGTTGGCCGGTGTCCGGATGATCAGATAACGCCCGAACCAGGCCGGCGTGCCTAAAATGGCAACACCCAGCAACAGGGCCCAAATCGGGTGCCGCTCGACCACATCGGCCACCGAGGTCCACAGCCGGCCGCGCCCTAACACCGGCACACGACCCCAGTCAAGCCGCCGGCCCGCAATGCGGATGAGGGCCGGCAGCAGCGTGTGCGTGGTGGCCAGCACCGATGCCACCGCGACGGCGCCCCCTACGGCGATGCCCTGCCAATAAGCGTTGCCGCCGAGCAGAAGCGCGGAGAGGGCCAGCGCCACGGCAATGCCGGAGTACAGGACGGACCGCCCCGCGTGACGCATCGTCTCCGCCACCGCGTGGTCCGGGTCCGACCGCGCGTCGCGCTCGGATCGAAAACGCATACTGATGAACAGGGCATAGTCCACACCGACGCCGAGTGCAAGAAAACTCACGATATCGGTCAGGTAGCTGGACAGCGTCATGACGTTCTCGAGCAGGTCCAGCACGCCCAGCGCCAGCACGGCGCCGACCGCGGCCACCAGCAGCGGCAGGGCCGCTGAGGCCACGCTGCCGAAGACGAGAAGCAGCAGGATCAGCAGCACAGGAAGCGCAAGCGGCAGGCTTTGACCGAGCGTGGTCCGGGCGCCCTGTGTGACCTTCTGCCCCACCGCCGCGTCACTCACAGTAGTCACGGTTGCCCCGCCCGCCTTCGCCTTTTTGCGAAAGGCACTTTCGGCGGCAAGGACCTTCGCCGGCGAGACGGTCTTGCCGTGCGGGGGGATCAGGACGCTCGCGTTGCTGGCGGCGAGCTTGTAAACGGTCCGCGCGGGAAGTCCGCTGGCCACGGCCCAGGCCCGTACCCGGGCGGTCGTGCTGTGTTCGACCAGGTAAGTGGCCGGCCCCCCGCTGACCGAAACCAGATGCGACAACTGAGTGTCCACCCAGGCCGACTGGCTGGAGGGATCCTCGAAACCGCTCGAGCTCAAATTATGAGTAACGTTCTTGGCCAGCGGCGCCGCAACGAGAAGAATGGCCAGCCAGGCGGCCACGACAAACCAGCGATGGTGGGCCAGGAAGCGCGCCCACCGAAACAAGATGCCCATGCTCACCCCCCGGAGCCTTCCCTATCAAATCCCGAATCACCCTGGGGCGCAAGGTTTTCGATCCGAAAGTGTCTAAGTCTGACCGCAACCGGAAGCGGGCATGGGACATGACGCTTCACTAGCTGAACGCGGAAGGGGAGCCTTACGGGGCCGAGCCCTGACGTCCCAAGGGAATGGGCTGCGCTTCGCGGCGCGCGACCCGACGACGCCGTCAAGAGTTACATGGACATCCTGCAGCGGCAGCCCCAGGAGTGGAGGCCCTGAAACGCGTCGCGATTCTGCTGGCCGAAACCGGCCGCATCAGCGCCGCCCGCCGGCTGTTCGAAGCGCAGCTGCGTCGCCGTCCCCCAGATGCCTGGACCCGTACCTTACTCGCGCATCTCCTGCAGGAGGCGGGGAAGATCGAGGCGGCGCAGGCCGCATATGGGGTCGCCCTCAGGCACGACCCGCACCTGCCGGCCGCCCACGAGGGCCGTGAACCTCAGCCATCTGGGCGAGGGATCGGACGCCGCAGCTCATCGCCGCGCTGCGCTTGACGGGGGCCGGTGCGGATTTTGCCTTACCGCGGCGCCGAGCCCCCGCTGTGCGTGCTGGTGCTGACCTCGGAAGGCGGAGGAAACATCCGCTGCCGGAGTCTCGTCCAGCACGGACCGTTTGCCCTGACCGTCCTGGCGGTGGACTTCCCGTCTGCTCCCCTTCCACCCTATTACGTGGTGTTGAACGCCATCGGCGACAGCGACCATGCCGACCCGGCTCTGGAATTTGCGCGCACTCTGGCGGGACGGACCCGCGCCCGGGTTGTCGCCGCCCCTCTAGGCATTATCGGACCCCGCATGCTGGATGCCGTCCGGCATCGCGTCCTCGACGGACAGGCCAAAGTGGTGCAGGAAAAACTCTCAGGACCCGGTATCGCGCCACCGCTTCTGCTCGGCCCCCCGGGCTTTCACACTGGCCGTCACTTGGTGCGCGTGAAGTCGCCAGAAGATTTTCCGGCAGCAATGGACCGGATCCCGGGAGCGGGCCTCTCCGCAATCGAGTTTCTCGACACGCGCGGTCCGGATGGTCTGTACCGAACATCCTGGGTGTGGCTGTCGACGGGCGGCTCCTGCCCGGAATGGCCGCGTCCGACGACTGGATGGTGCATTACGCGATCTCCCTGACCCCCACGCGCCCGGACCTTCACTCGGACGAGATTTCTCGCCAGGTTGTAGGTGGCCCTGACCCCCACGCGCCCGGACCTTCAAGCCGAGGAACGGGCGTTTCTGACGCACATCGAGGCTGGGCTCCCACGGCGGGGACTCGCGGCCCTACGCGCCCCTGTACCTGGACTACACAGGCCTTGACTTTGGGGTCGGAGCCGGGAGCGCGATCGTGCTCTTCGAAGCCCATCCCGCCATGCTGCTGTTGGACCGGCCTGAGACCGCTGGTCATGCCGGCGAGTGCGCTCGGCGCGGTGTGTGGTGCGTGAGGCCTTCCAACAGCTGCTCATCGGAGCGGCCGCAGATAGAAGCATGACGTCCCCGTACGAGGAGTTTCGGCCCTGACCGGCCCCGATGCAGAGGTCTCCTGAAGATAGCCGCACAATTTAACCCTGCGTGCGATCACGGTGTGCAGGGCCGGAAGGCCCACCCGATCCGTCGGCCAGTCGGGCGCCGATGACTGCGAGTGCTGCCGCCAGCCCCACCGCCACCATGGTGACGCCGAACGCAATCTGGTGCCGGAGTTCCAAGAGCGCACCCATCGCGGCCACAAGAAAGCCAAGGGCGGTGGGCACCCATCGATTCATCGCGAAGTCCTTCCCGATCTGAGGTGTGGCTGGCGCCGGTGCTATTCCCTACAATGTCTACTAACTTACCAGAGATATAGCACAGAGATCGGGTTCTTTGTGGGCACCGCACGCTTTTTAGTGGGGAAGCCAAGCGTCCGGATCGCGGGCCAGTGCCTGTACGTCATCGGGCAGACTGCCTGCCAGGATGTGCGCCAGCGTTACCCGTTCAAGCACGGCGCGGACGTTTGCCCGCACTGCGATCCACACGTCCCTCAGCGCCTCGGCAGCCGGCACGTACTGGAGTGCCTCGGGACGTTGTCCACGGACGTTGGCGAGCGGACCTTCCACGGCGCGAACAATGTCGGCCAGCGTGATGGAGCCGGGGTCGCGGGCCAGCCAGTAGCCGCCGTCGAGGCCCCGCTGACTCTCTACCAGCCCGGCATGCTTCAATTCCAGCAGGATGTTTTCCAGAAACTTCGGCGGAATCTGCTGCGCCGTGGCCACCCGCTCCGCTTTGGTTGGGCCTTCGCCGCGGGCCAGCTCGGCCATTGCCCGACACGCGTAGTCTCCTTTAGCACTAAGCCGCACCGTGGTTCCTCCTGCTCCCATACTACATGGGGACGCGTGGAATCCGCGGTCCGGGTGCGCAGCTGGCGGCCGCTTAAACCGGTTCGCCCTCTCTGACGCTCGAGCCGAGGACACGGGTCCGCATACGGCCCCACCAGCCGAAATACGTCCCAAAGGCCCCGACGAGATAGACGATATATGCCCCCAGCTGCAGCACCGTCGGGGACTCAGCGTATCCCGTGAAGTTGTGAAGAATGTCGCCCAGCACACCGTTCTCGCTCAGAAGGTGCCCGCTGTTCCACACCACCTGGGTCATCACGGGCAGCCACCCGAGCGACTGGAAGTCTTCGATGCCGTCGGCCAGCAGGGCCGCGGCAAACACCAGCAGCACTCCGCCCAAGACGTTGAAGAACACGCCGAGGGGGACCCGCCGTCCCGCCCGGAAGATCAGGACATCCACCGCGAGTGCGAGTCCGAAGCCGATGGCCGCCCCTCCGGCAAGAGCCAGGAGTGGGGTTCGAAACGCCATCGCGAGCGTGAAAAAGACGGTCTCCAACCCCTCCCGTCCCACCGTCACAAACGCAAGTCCGACGAGGGCGAACAGCGTCCCGCGCGAGATGGCGAGGTCCACCTGCCGTTCCAGAGATCTCCGGATGTCGCGACTCTGTGCTTTCATCCAGAAGCTCATGCCGGTCAGGATGACCATGGCGACGAAATAGGTGGTGCCCTCCAAAACGGTCTGCACGCGTGACCCATCATAGTGGCGGACAATATGAAACAGCGCCACCCCGAGCGCCGCATCCAGCACCACAGCGGCGAGAACGCCCCACCAGATGGCGCGCGTCAAGCTATTCCACCCGATCTTTTGAAGATAGGACAGGATGACACCGACAATGAGGCTGGCTTCAAGTCCCTCGCGGAAGAAGATCACGAGGACCGGTATCATCCTGCACCCCCTGATTAACCTAAGTTTATCGGTTAGCCACAGGTAATATATGTGTCAACGCGGACAGCGTTGCTCAAGGGTCTTGGACGTCTAGAACTCGTCGGGGGTATCGGGAAGTTCGCGGGCCAGCTTGGTCAGCAATTGGGCGACAACGATCTGCTCATCCTCGGCAAGCTTTCCAAAGGGCTCATGCAGCAATGTCAGACGCACGTTGCGGAGTTGCGTCACCATGGCCTCTCCGGCACTGGTCAGATGTACGAGGCGGATACGGGCGTCGTGCTCATCCGCGACCCGATCCACCAGCCCTGCCAGCTGCAGACGGTCTATCTTAGCTTCCGCACGTCCCGCCCGCGGGCATCAGGATTTTAGAACGGCGCGGC
>JBMFXK010000084.1:0-8963 GCA_049964315.1 Clostridia bacterium
CGGGCCGGCGCGGATCGGATCGTGGCTCATGTGGGCGCGCGCGTGTTGGGCGACTTGGCCGATCGGGTGGGGTTGGTCGCCGGACTCTCCGCCGCGTTGGCACCCTTGAAGCAGCGGCGGCGAGGGCATGACCGCGGGCAGGTGGTGACCCAGTTGGCGGTCGCCATGGCCGACGGCGCGACGACCTTGAGCGATCTAGCGGTCTTGCGCCACCAGCCCGATCTGTTTGGCGCGGTGGCCTCGACGGCCACCGTCTGGCGGACGCTGACGGCGCTGACCGCGGAGCCGCTCACTCGCATCGCCGCGGCCCGGGCGGCCGCCCGGCGCCGGGTCTGGGCCGCCGGGGTGGACCCGGGGTTCTACGTCATCGACATCGACGGGACCCTGGTGACGGCCCACTCCGACAAAGAAGGGGCGGCGTCCACCTCCAAGCGCGGCTACGGCTTCTATCCCCTGGTGGCGACCTTGGATGCCACCGGGGAACCCTTGGTGGCGTTGCTCCGGCCGGGGAATGCCGGCTCCGGCACGGCCGCCGACCCCATCGCGGTGCGGGACGCCGCGCTGGCCCAGCTCCCGATCGACCCCCGCGCGCAGCCCGTTATCGTCCGCACGGACAGTGCGGGGTTTCCCATGCCTTTCTCGACCATGGCGCCGACCGGCACGTCGGGTTCATCGTCGGCCATCCCTTTCCGATGGAGATCGCGGCCGCCGTCGTCGGCCACCGGGGGCTGCGGTGGGAACCCGCTATCACGGTCGACGGAACCGCGGAGCGGGACGTGGGGGAAGTGGCCGAGGTCACCCCGTAAGGGATCTGAACGGGTGGCCCCCGGCAGCCGGCTGATTGTGCGCCGCGAACTGCCCCATCGCGGAGCGCAGCTCACCTTCACCGATGTCCACGGGTACCGCTACCCACTCTGCCTCACCAACCTCCCCGACGCGGACCTCCCGTATCTGGAGGCGCTCTACCGAGGCTGGGGCCGGTGTGAGCAGACCATCCGGGATCTCAAGGCCACGGGCTTGGCCCATCTGCCCTCGGCGGACTTCGCCATCAATCAGGCGTGGCTGACCGCGGTCCTGCTGGCGGGGGACCTCCTGGCGTGGTTTCGCTGTCACCACGTGGCGCTGACGTAGTCCGGCCCACATCCCGCGCGCTCCGCCTGCCGCGACCGGATCCCGCTCCTCGGCGTCTCGCCGACGGGCTGATCCGCGTCTCTCCGGGTGGTAACGCCGTCCCACGGCCAAGTCCTGGGCCTTGACGCGCCGTCACGATGGCTTACTGAAAGATTGGGGCTAGTGTAGCGAATGCGCCGGCGCCGCCGGTCCCGGCGGCTGTGGGGCGGTCGAGACCTTGGGCGAGGGCCACGGGAAGCATCACCAACGATTGTTCGACCAGCGCCTGGCGCTCCTGCCGGTGCTCACTCGTGTGACCAGTCAGGCCTTGCTCTCGGTCCATTCCCGCCCATGCTTGATTTCTTGTGATGGATGTCACATATTCACGATGGATGTATGGTTGGCGTGTGGCACGGCGCCGCAAACGCACGCCCGTTCGCCTGAGTTTGATTTCCCGCGATACCGAACCGGCCGGAACCCAACAACACGGCGTACGGCAACCATCACAACGAAATGCTGGGTGAGGTGCAGGGACACCATGGATGTCAAGGATTCACCCCGCCCTGGGTCGGCCCTCGGTCAATACAGCACGGATGAGGCGGTCCGCATCCGCACTGAGACCCATCAAAAGTATGGTGTGGGTGGCGGCGAGCCCATGTTCCGTGCCATTACCCGCGCCATGTTGGAGGTTGCGCCGCTGCCCGCCGCCATCTTGGATGTAGGAGCCGGCACCGGCAACTGGTACCGTGCCAGTCGCGAAGAACTGGGCCCCGACCCCTGGTATACCGGGCTCGATCAGTCGCGTGGCATGGTGGAGTCGTTGACCCTGACCCTGAACGGGGATGCCCGCGGCACAGCGCTGGTCGGTGACGCCGAGGCGTTGCCGTTCGGGGACGGATCGTTCTCATGGGTCGGCATGCACATAATGCTCTACCACGTGCCGCACATTCAGCTGGCGCTCGCGGAGGGCTGGAGGGTCCTGCCGTCGGGCGGCGTCCTCACGGCCGCTACCAATGCCGCCACCCCTTATCGAGAGCTGTGGGCGCTGGGCAACGCGGTGGCCGATGCATTCGGGTTGCCCGGCCTCAACGATCCGGTGTCTTTCAATCTGACGAACGGGGCCGCGTTCTTCCCGGTGCCCCCCACACTCCGTATTTTCGCCGGCGGATTCCGCTTTCCCGAAGCCGCGCCCGCTCTCCGCTATATGGCGTCGGGGCCGTTGTGGGACCATCTAGGCGACGCGTCCCGTGATCCTGAGCTGCGTCGCCGGGCACTGGATCTCCTCAATGAGCGGATTGAGGCCGTCATTCGCCGTAACGGCGTGTTTCAGGTTCATTCCGAGATGGGCTTCTTCCTCGCAGTCAAACCTTGAATATCGTGGCAGGCGCTGGGCGCGCAGGGTGGAGCCGCAGGGCATGGAATCCCTTTGCACTAGGTCCAGCGGGCCCAGTGGGATCCCGGCCTTGGCCCGCTTCGTGGCCCATCTCCACCGCGATCTGGCGGCGGTACCGGCGGCCACCACGGAGCGGTGCAACCCAGGGCCGGTGGACGGCTTCCATCACACGATGACGCGGCTAAAACGCCTGGGATCGGGGCGAGCGTCATGTGATGGCGGTTACGGAAGCGGGTTCTGCATGCCGTCGGTGAGGGCCGGGACCGGCCCCGGACGCCTCCGCGCTCGGGGTGTCGGCGCGGGAGGTCGACCCGAGGTGGCCGCTGTCGCGAGGCGGCGTTGCGCGGATACGGTGCCGTGTCATCGGCGCATGACCAGACCCTCGTTACGGCCTTTCGTAGGGTAGCGTGGCTCGGTACCCGAAGTGCGGGCGCGACCGTGGCCGGTCGATCGCGAGGGCAAGGGTCACCCACAACAGGACGGAGAAGGAATATCGCATGGTCGGAGACGTCTCCCTTCCCGAACGAGCCCCGGTCTCCGTGTGGCGGCAGATGACGTGGTGGATCCTAGTCCTGCCGACAGCCCTCGGGGTCGCCCTCATCACCGACAGCCGGCCCATTCTGGATTACACGCATGTTATGGCGGGCGCGCTGTGGACAGGCGCGGATCTCTTGCTCGGGTTCATTGTGGGTCCCGTGATGCGCCGTCTGACGCTTGAGCAGCGACGGGCCGTTATCACGTTCCTCACGCCCCGGACTCTCCTCTACATGCCGGTGGTCGCCTTCACCACCGGGACCGCGGGTTGGTTTTTGGCCAACCAGATGGGCTACTGGCCGTCCAGCCCCGACCGGGGCTGGATTATCGGCGCCCTCATCGTCACCACCGTCCTCGCCATTCAGGGCTTCGGCATCATTCTGCCGAACAATCTGCGGATCCTGAAGGAAGGGCAGAAAGACCATCCAGACGCCGAACGGCTGGCCCGCTGGAACCGCATGAATTTGGTGCTTGCCGGGGTGCAGGGCGCGCTCCAAGTCGTCATCATCGCCATCATGGTGCATCTAGCGGTGGGGTAGCCGGGTCACCCAAACCTCGCCCGGCCCGAATGCCCGTCAGCGATCCTCCCGTCATCCGGATGTGGAGGATGCGCGGCGGGGGACGCGCTCACCGCCAATGGGACCGTGTCATGGTCGGAGGCCACCGTGACCCAGCCTTCGTGGCGGGCCAAGTCGTAAATCCCGTTGGGGGTGGCTGTCCCGATCCCCAAGTGGAGGACGTCCTAGACGTGCACCCACTCAGGTTTCCCGGCCGGCTGCTACGCCTGCCCGCCGGTCCGGAAGTTCCCCACCAGCTCCTGCTTTTTGGCGTCCACGGAGATGACCGGGAGGGGCGCTGTCTGGCGCGCGGTCGCCTGGTCCGCGATGGACCTGGAACTGGGCATCGCGATCCGGATGGCGGGCCAGCCCCTCCAGCGTCTTCCGGGGGGCTTGAAGGCTATAGCCTTCGGCACGGAGGCGGCGCATCACGGTGGTGGCACTGACGCGATATCCCTGATCCCGTAAGGCGGCGGTCAGATGGGTCAGACGTTTCCTCGTCTCCTGGAGCGCCGATTCCGGGTCGCCGCGGGTGGCCCGGTTCACCAGGCGCAATAAGTCCGAGAGGAGCGTGGGATCGTGGACGGTCACGGGCTTCCGACCACCCCCCGGCGGCCGGAGCCGCCCGGTAGGCGGTAACCGCGTAGGATCCGCGAGATCCTGCAAGCCCCGGGTGATCGTGGACCGATTCAGGCCGGTGACCGGGGACACGAGAGTAATCCCGCCGTAGCCGACGGCCTGGGCTTCCGCCGCCGCCATCAAACGCCGGGTGCGCTCATAGCGCTCCCCCCGTCATGCGTTCAAGCGCTCGCGTACCCCCGCTTCCGCCTACCCCAATCGGTATCGCATGCGTACCGCCTCCCTTCTCATTCCGAGATGGGGAGCCCTTCCCGCTCACCGCGGGGGGGCCCTTTGCTATTGCACCAACTATTTCTCACTGACTCCTAAGCTCTAGATGCCGCCGAATGATCCTGGCCGTTTTGGGGCATATCGGTAGCTCCGGTGAGGAGTGTAGACCCGGCTCTAACAGAACGCACCAGCGACACTTTGATGGTGCAGTACCTGGGAGCACGCCGACCGCCACCCCGACGCCCTGAATCACCCGCGACTTCCCGAGCCGGGGCATCCTCATCGAGTGCATGCACGAACATCTCCCCTGCGCCGGCGACGCGACCCCGCTGGCTACCCTGCCCCTCTCGGTGATGGGCATCGTCGCGGAGTGCGACCGCTTCATCATCCGTGAACGCCCGCGGGACCGCATTGCCCGAGCCAAGCACCGGGGGTACACCGCGACCGACCGTCACCGCCCCCGATGCGCCCAAGGCCACGCAGGCGGGGCAGTACGGTCTGACGCGCAGGTCCCTCTACCGGTATCTCCAGCGGTCGGACGCCGAACGTCTGCCCGGGGCGCCAGCGTCCCAACCCCCCGAAACGAGGTCCCGGCGGGGCAACGCCAGTGAAGACCGCCCCTGGGCAGCCCCCTGCGACTCCACTCCCATTACGCCCCCGCCCCACTCTTTACGAACCTCGATGGGCCGGGGCCGGGCTGGTCGTGGCAAAGTGGGTCGCCGGTCCCCTGGCCACCTGCCGCCCCAGGAAGCCCGCCGCCAGTACCATGGCCGCCGCACCCACCACAGTGACGGCGCGAATGCCCACGATCGGAACGGCTCCTGTGGCGGCCACCGCCAAGACGAGCGTCAACCCCGCAAAGATGCTGCGCACTGACGAGAGGATCCGCGCCATCTGATCCCGCGGAATGACCGTCTGGATAAACGTGGCATATCCGACATTGGCGGCCCCCTGCGCCGCGCCTAAAAGGACAAGGCCTGCCGCGGCGACCGCAAACCCTGGAGCCACCGCGTATAACAGAAACCCACTGGCGGCCACCGGAGCACCAAGGAGCAACGCCCATCGCGGCGGGAAACGGCCACCCACCCCCACCAACACGGCGCTGCCGACTAACCCGCCTAACCCACCCATGGCCGTCAGTAACGCGAACCCGGCGGGCGCCAACCGCAACGCGCGAATCGCGAACACCACCGCCTGCGCATCCACCGCGTTACTGACGACAATCGCCAAGTTGTAGAGCAGCAGGACCCGTGTGATCAAGGGTTCGGCTCGAAAGAACGCGCCGACGCGCGCCAGATCGCCTCGGAATGTCATCCGTTCCCGGGATCCTGATGGTGGAGACAGCACCGCCTCCCCCCGAATCTGGGTGGCCACGACCAAAGCGGCCGCCACGAACAGCCCCAAGGCCATGCCGAATGCCCCCGATGCACCGGCACGGAGGTAACTCGCGGCCACGGCGGCCGGCCCCAGCAGGAGCGCTGCGCCTTGGAGGAACTCCCGCATCGCGTTGGCTCGCGGCCGATCCTCGGGAGCGACGACCTCGCGCCAATACGGGGTGAACGCGGCGCGATACAGCGTTTCGAGGATCGCGACGGCGAAAATGAGCGCGTACGCCACCCAAAGGGTCAGCATTCCGAGGGGAACCGCCACGCACGCGGCGGCCACCAGACACACCCCGGCCAGGAGAGGCGCCTTCGGATGCCGATCGACGAAGCTCCCGCTGGGGCTTGCCGTGACCATGGCCGCCACGCGCCGCAACACAAAAAGCACGCCCACCGCGAGCGCCGAATGACTCATCCGAAACACCACGATTTCGAGGACCACGTACGTCGCGACCAGCGCGATCATCCACAGGCCGAACCCCCCGAGGGCCGTGAGGATCGGTCCGCGTTTCGCGTGGAACATCACCATCTCCCTTATCGCGAGGCTGTACCGCGGAGTGTCGGTGCCACCATCCTCGATCCCTAGGCGTGGGGGATTTCAACCAGCAGGGGTGGTGCCTCCCGGCTCCACCCCCTCTGTCCACAGCCGACGGCTATGGTCGGACCGGCCCTATCAGCCGCAGTCCCATGCGTGCTCAAACTCCCGCCGCGGGCGCTTCGACACCATGGTCACCCCTTCCTTGCCCAGGGACCCGTACCCTTCACAGAGTGGGGCACGGGTCAATACCTGGAGTCTACGCGCTCTGCCTTTCATAAGCCTTCTCGAAGCGTTCCACCCCCGTTCCACCGGGAAGTCGCCCGGCTGTACGTCGGCCAACATGGGACCGGCGACGGCCGGCAGTCCACCCGCAGCCCCTGGTATTTCAGGGCGACGCTTCCAGCTGTCGGGAGAAACAGGCAGCACACCCCGTCTTTGAGGCGTTCGGACCCGGCCACGAAGCGAGCGATTCTGGACCACAGGGTCCCCCGCAGCGAGCATGTCGCGGAGTCGGGCTCCCAGAGATCCCGACGGGACACCAAGGCTTCTATGCCGACACGCAGCACTCGGGTCTGGCGGATCGGTGTCATGCCGCCGTAGAGTCGGCCATCCTTGGGTGGGCCACGTCACCGCTCATCGGCATCGCCCGCCCCCATCTGTTTGTCCGGTCGGGGATCCTGCCCTCGGTCCCAACGGACCTCGAGCAGCGACAGTCCGTTGGCGCGGTCATCTGCCCCGTCAGCCAGCGCCGTGCGAATCTGAGCCGACACAACGACGTAGGGAGCCCCGCCTGCTCCGCTACGCCGAGCTCGTGATCCCACTCTCACGGGAGGGCGACCCGGGCCCGACGCGGGTCGACCATCAGGAGGGCCTGACTTAAGAACGGAGTAACATCCACAAGCGCGGCTTTCTGCCATGCCATGGGTTCTTCCGGTCCCACCCTCACGCGGACGCATATTGAACGCCGTGGCGATCGCCCCGCCGGCTACCCGGCTGGCCGCTCTCTCGCTTACGCATGAGCTTCCCCGATGGGCTGCGTCGTGCGGAGGAGCCGCCGGACAGTGCTCGCGCCGCACCCCAGCCGGGCGACCGCCGCGCGCTGCGAAAGCCGACCGCTGACGATCTGGGGCCGGATCGCCGCCCATGCGGCTTGAAAGGCCAGATCTACGGTGTGCTTGGGACGCCCGATAGCTGTCCCTTGGGTCTTCGCCCGTTCCCTTCCCGCCGTCACGCGCTCGCGGATGAGTTCCAGTGCACACTCCGCGAGGCGGGCCAGGGGGTTCAAGAGCAGCCGGCCTAACGCGGTGGCGGTATCAAACCCTTCCGGCGCCGAGAGGAACCCGACGCCGAACGGCTCCCACCCCGCCAGCGTCTCGGGCATGCGCTTCACGGACCCCGGCACGCTCTTTCGCGATATGGACCCTGTGCTGTGCTAAGGCAGTCGCCGTCCTGCTCGTCCCTGGTGCGGTGGTCCCCACCTCCTCCGGATGGGATGGCATAGTGTGTCATGCCTCTCCGCATGCGGACGCCGAGAAATACCGGGTGGTGCATCCCATCCGCTTCTGGACTAGAGGTTATTCCTGTAGTATGATTGTCTGGAGGTGAGGCGGTGTCGGGTCGTTACCTTCGGGTCCAGGAGGCGGCGGAGCTGTTGGGCGTGTCCCCTGCGACGATGCGCTGGTACTCGCTGCAAGGCTGGCTACCGACCTATCGGGTCGGGCGGGGCCGCGTGGCACACCGGCGCTTCCGGTACGCCGATCTGCAGGGGGTGGCCAGACGGACGGGCCGGTTCCTCTCAGAAGAACCGCGGTGGGATCCGAGCGTCCCAATCACGCTGGACATGGCGGCCCAGTACCTCGGCTTGTCGACGCGCTACCTCACCGAATCTGGTTGGGCCGTCCCTGGGACGGTAATGACGTGGGGAGAGCTGGTCGCTCTGGAGGGTCAGATCTATTCCACCACCGAGATGAGTTCAGCCCCTGAACCGACCGTGCGCAAGGAGGGTGAGATCCCGATGATGCAGAGGAGGATGGAACGGTGCGGCTGTGGCCCGCAGGGTCACGGTGGTCGCCATGGAGGGGCGGGGTCTGGTTGGCCAGCAGCCGACCGGCCGCCAGAGGACGCCAGTCTTATGGCGCTGCGCCGTGCCAAGCGGCATCTGGAGACGCAAAAGGCAGATTTGGAGGATCAGATCACCGAGATCGAGGAGCGTATGCGTCTACATCCTGACAACCACGTTCCATCGTAAACGTCGGGCTTGAGGGGGTGGGCGTCCCCCCAGACCCGATCCGCTCCTGCAGCCCCGCCGGTGTGGCCAGCGGGGTTTCGCAGAGCCCTCCGGGCGATGTACAGCATGGATACTCCCTCCACTAAACGAGTGATTGACGGACAGAATATGCCGATATATAGATATAGACATGAGTAACGACATGTTGGAAGCGGCCGCTGAGGGTTTCCGCACCTTGGGGCACCCCATCCGTCTGCGGGTCCTGACAACCCTGCGCGACGAATGCCAGCCCGTACACGCGATCGTTGCCGCGCTCGCCCTCCCGCAGCCGCTCGTGTCGCATCATCTCCGTCTTCTGAAGGAACAGGGACTG
>JBMFXK010000085.1:0-1267 GCA_049964315.1 Clostridia bacterium
GGCCGGCCTTGGAGCACATGTTCAAGCGCCGACACGGCGGCGCCAGGCGGATGCGTGCCCTGAACCGGCTGAGCCAGCTGTTGGGGATCGCCGAGGAGCACCAGGGATCGGGCGGCAGTGGCGGCCGCTACGGTGTTGGCGAGCGTCATCTGACCCGCCTCGTCGACGATGAGGACGTCGACGCCTTCCTCCAGTGCGGGACGGGCGAACAGGTAGGCGGTGGCCGCGACGAGGTTGAATCGGCCGTCCTCCAACCCCTCTTCAATCTTGGCGTTGTTATCCGTGACCAACACACCGGTCATGGTCGTACCCTGACCATCGCTGGAAACCTTCTGCACCGCCGCACAGGGAATGCTCCGCCGGCGACATTCCGCAACGGCCGCCTCCAGCAGGTGACGGATCACGGCGTGGCTGAGCGCGGTGATGCCGACGACGCGGCCTTGGGCGATAAGGTCGGCCACCATGCGCACGCCCGTAGAGGTCTTTCCGGTCCCCGGCGGTCCCTGCACGGCCAGGTACTGCCCGTGGAGTCGGAGCGCCCGCGTCCGCGCCAGCATGGAGGAATCGGACACCTCAGTGTGTTCGTCGGCATCCCAGGCCGCCGCGCGGCTTAAGAGGTGCCGCACGGCGGCGAAGTGCCCGTCTCCGATTACCTGTTCACGCCCCGCCACGACGGACGCCACGTGCTGCAAGGCGCTTTCCAGGACGCCGCTGTTGGCCATCGGCACCTGCATGAGGCCGATGCTGGGCGGGACGGCATGGTGCTGGCGCTTGATGCTGAGCCGCGCCTCTCCGGGATCGAGGGTGGTAAGATTCCCGACTCCCTTCCCCGTCCGGGAGTCGGCCACATGGTCCCCGACACGGCGCTTGTACTCTTGCTCGGGATCAAACCGAAAGTACCAGTGGTCAGCGTCCTCGCCCTCCAACTCGAGCCCGCCGATGGTCTCGGAGTCCTCCAGGAGCTCCTCCGGCCCATACCGAAGGGTCTCAAAGTAGCGCCACCACATGGGGCGCTCTTCGCGCCGGTAAAAGAACTGCAGACGCGCCAGGACAGCCCGCGCGCGTTGCTCGGCGGTCCACACCTCTTCGTTCTCCGGAACGGCCGCCATGAGTGCATCATGAAAGGCCTGACGAACGGCGTCGTTCGCGGTGACGCGGGGAGACGGGGCGGGATCGTCTCCCGTCGGTCGTGGGATGGAGCCAAACAGGGTTTCGGCCTCCGACCTCCGCTCCTCGAGCCACCGGGCCAGGAGCGCGGTGGAGCGGC
>JBMFXK010000085.1:1277-8954 GCA_049964315.1 Clostridia bacterium
TGTCGGCGAGGGCCTGCGGGTTCCCCGTGTCCCGCCACTCAGCGTAGCGGACCACGCTCTGGCCAGCCTTCTGAATGTCGCCGTGCCGTACCCCGTAAAACTTCTCAACTTCTTTCAGGGAGTATGAAGGTCGCGAGAGGCGGAGCGCCTGGCGGACAACAGCGTACAGATCCACGAGAACTCCAGCGCGAAGAAGCCGGTCCACCTCCTGTTCGCGTGTCCCATACCGCCCCATCAAGCGCTTTAAGACGCTGGGCTCATAAGCGCCGTAGTGGTACACGTGCATCGCGGGGTCGCGTTTCCACCGGTCCAAGACGCTGTCCACGAAGTGTTCAAAAGCCGCCCGCTCGCCCGCGTGGTCATGGGCCCAGGTCGGCTTGAAGATGAATTCCGTGCCGTTCCAGGCGCCCACGCCCCACAGGTATTCCAATGACCCGTCCGGGTCCAAGGGGTCTCCCTCCAGGTCCCAGAACAGGTCAAGCGGGCTCGGTGCGGGCAGCGTCGCAAAGCCGCGTCCGACCTGTGGTGGGAGAATCCGGTACTTGAGACTCTCCCCCTCTCCGGAATTAGCGGCGCTGACCTGAAGGCCGGCTTGATCCACGAGTCGGGCCAGGATGTCAGGCGCCATGCCGGGTATCCGTGTGCCCGGATCGAGGAGAGCCAAATCGCCGGCGGTGTGGACGCCGGCCTCCTGGAGCTTTCGGATCTGGTCACCGCGGATGCCGGCCACGAGCGAGAGATGATCGGCGGTCTCCCACTCCGTCATGCAACGCTCATGCCACGGGCACAGCTCACATGCCGGCACCGGCGCCGAGGTGGAGCTGCGCGGCCATTGGGTCACTTCGGCCAAAAGACGCCCTTCCAGGCGCCGCACGTAGCTGAGGCCGGCCTCAACCCGAAAGGCTGCCTGCTCCCCCGTACCCAACGCGAGCACGATAGCGGCATCCCGGTCGCTGCCGCCCAGGTCCCGGACCTGACGCGCATAGCTCAGCGTCTGCACCAGCGCCTCCGCACGGGCAGACCGCGCCAGCTTCGTGTCCCGAACCTGGTACTGATATGGACCAAGTCGGGATTGGCCGGCCACCCGTACCAGGAAGTCCGGGCGCCCATAGAAGGTCCCGTCGAACAACGTAGGCTGGTAGAGCACCTCGACACCCTCCGTCATCGCCGCCAGCGTCTGTGCCTGGGCAGCCGCCAGTGCGTCGGGAGAGTAGGTCGGGGTGGGAAACTCCCGGACCGCAGCGTACGAGTCCTTGAGAGTCTGGAGATATGCGGTCTCGTGCTGCGTGCCCCGTCGGGACAGAAGATCTAAAAAGACATCATGGCCCGATGGACGCCCCCAGGCCCCGAGGGCCGCTCCTTGGTCAAGCCAGGTACGGTGCGTGCAATCGGGAAACACGGACAGGTCCGTGGCCGTGAGTATCATCCGGCCATCATCCAGTCGAAACATTCCTCGCCTCACCCTCACACGCTTGCGAGCGCCAACCGCATCCCGGATCCCTGCCCTACCTGTTTTGAAGTGGCTCCAGAGCCCAGCGGGGCCGCATCTTGTCTTTGGCCAGGACGTCTGTGAGCCACTTCGGCCCCCGGCTGTGCTGAGAGATGACTATCACGCGGTCGAGGGCTCGGCTCACGCCCGCGTAGAATAGGTCCTGAATGGAGTCCGCCACCGGCACCGAGGTCGGATCATCAAAGTCTGTGAGGATCACGATGGGAGTCTCGAGACCCTTATATGCCCAGACCGATGTGTACTGGACGCACGCGGGGTCGACTCCTGACCCTGACTCCGGGTCGTAGGGTCTGAGCGGCTTCTCCCAGATATCCGCCGCCCGGCGTGCCAGAGACTGATGGCGGTGGGGTGAGAGGACGACGAGGTCTCGGGGCGCGTAACGCGTGTCGGAGAGGAGAGTCTCAAGAACATGAATCAGCGTCTTCGGGGCCGCCTCGGGACTGTGGGCTGCAGCCACCTCAGGCTGGCGTCCCTCGTCCGGTCGTCGGATGGTGCTGTAGGCCAGGCCCGACCGCCCGCAGCGATCCAAAAAGCGGGCGATGGCTCTTGGATTCCGGCAGTTGACCCGCAGTTGCAGCTGCGTAAAGCGATCACGCGGCAGCAGCCGAAAGGGATCGTCGGGCGACCCTTCATAGATGACCTGATTGTTAAAGTCGCCAAAGATGCGCCACCGCCCGTCTGTTAATCCCCCTGACACCGCCAGCTCCAGCGCGTCAACATAAGCGGGTCGCAGGATGTCCTGAGCCTCGTCGACGATGAGCTCGTCATACAGGGGGCCGGACTTGTCGAGTGCCTCCAGGGCCTGGGCCGGCAGAACCTCCGTCCAGTACTCGGGCGGCGGTTCTTGTGGGGATTCCGCCACCAAACTCCGAAAGAACTGATGCAAAGTGGCGACACGAAGGTTCTGTCCCCACCCCATGGTGGCTTCGCGCAGCTGCTGCGCCAGAAATCGGTTGAAGCACACAAAGAGCGTCCGCCGTCCCGCCTGTACGGCCTCTTTCGCGCTCTCGACCGCCAGCGTCGTCTTTCCGGTTCCAGCAAGGCCATCGACCAGAATGCGGGTATTCCCGGCGATGCTGGCCAGAATCGCCGCCTGCTCATCGGTGAACTTGGCCATCTCTTCGGAGACGCGTAAACGCAGGGCCTTGCGTGTTTCAATATGACTGCTGGTGGGTCTGATCACGTTTGCGATGGCGGTGCATTGGTCTGGGGCGGGCTCCCGAAGGCTGGGTTGGAACCAGCCCACGCGCTGGCGCTCGATGAAGAGGCGCGCCTGGTTCAGCACGTGCCGGACACACCAGGCCATAGGGTGCCCGTTCAGGAGTGCCCAATCAATGACCTGCCACTCATGCCACTCCGGGCTCGGCTCGTCAAACGTCACGTGCGTGAAGGCAACAGCGGACCACCAGGGCACCCCCATTAGGTCGCTGCGTCGCCGTTGGACGTAAGTGCGCAAGGCGTGCATCCCATCGGCCGCCTGCCGAAACGGGCTCCGGTCGGCTTGCGGGTTCGTACCGTAGTACCATTGCCCGCCTGCCTGACGGATTTCGTGAGCCCCCTTGACTTCGAGACACAGCACACCCAGGTGCGGGACCACGACCACAAAGTCCACTTCGCCCATGAGCTGCCTGTCATAGTTGGCGATGTTGACCGAGGGCAGGATAAGCCAGTCCGCTGTTTCGGGGTCGTTCTGCAGGGAGGCAAAGACCTCCGCCTCACTAGAGTAGGGGGTCAGAGCAAGCGGAGGAATCATCCTAGCCATGCTTGGCCTCGTAGAGAGCGCCCCCAATTGGCGGGTGGCACCGGTGCCGGAACCACGAGCGGACGGCGGTCTGTCCTCCCCGATACGGAGCCGAATCGGCCAGTGCGAGCGCAGTGGAGCGTGCCCAAATCCGCATTGTCGTCTCTCCGGCATATTCGTGAACTATTTCCTCGACGATCAGGCATTCGGTGTATAGCCTCGTTGCTCCTGTAAAATCTTGAGATCCAATGACGCGGACTATCCCTCGGTAACACGTGGAGGTCCGTCCATCATCGCGCTCTCTGTGCTCATGTCCGCGTATATCACGAAATCTTCCGGACAATTGGCAACCGCCATCCACCTATGGCACCATCAGGATGCGGGGTATTCGGGACTTAGACGACTTATCGCCGCGATAGCACCTCGCAACTATGCGGCGGTACCCCCCTACGGTAAGTCCCAACGCGAAACCCAGAACCGAAGGATCTGTGCTCCAAATAACCATCGGAGACTTGCTGAACAGGCGGTGGAAATTGCATGGTCTAACTCGGGAGCACGAGGTGCGCAAGGCCGCCATGGCGTGGTTAGATGCGCAAAATCCCACAGGTGCTCGGATGTTTCGCCGCGACGAATTGCGTGCCTGTACGATCGACGGGCTTCGTGTCCCCTTGGTGGATTTTCAACAAGGTATCTGGAAACCCGCAATGATGAGCGCGGCCCTGTCCATCCTCACCACGTACACCCCACCCGGCCGGGTTCCGCCGTACCATGACGGCATTGGGCCCGACGGCTTGCATCGGTACAAGTACCGCGGAAGCGATCCGATGCTGGCGGCCAATCGGGGCCTCCGCGCCGCCTTCGCGCAGCACGTGCCGGTCATTTGGTTGGTCGGATCGGCGCCGGCGCTCTATGTGCCGATCTACCCAGTGTGGATCGTCGGCGACGAGCCCACGAACCTTCAGTTTGTCTTGGCGCTCGACGACGCCCAGCGGCTGGTGGTCCCCGGGACGGTGCTCGGTCCGGACCAGCGACGCTATGTCGAACGCACCAGTCAGCAACGCGTGCACCAGCCCGTGTTTCGCGCCCAGGTGTTGGCCGCGTACGAGGAACGTTGCGCGATCTGCCGCCTGCGCTATGTGTCACTCCTCGATGCAGCTCACATTCTCCCCGATGGGCACCCGCGGGGCATCCCGGTCGTCTCGAATGGCCTAGCTCTCTGCAAGATCCACCATGCCGCGTTCGACGCGAACCTCGTGGGGATCCGACCGGACTACGTCGTGGAAGTGCAGCCCGCGGTGCGGGCGGCCGTCGATGGCCCGATGCTGTTGCATGGACTGCAAGAGCTGCACGGGGGCACGCTCACCGTTCCCAGGCCGCGCCAAGAACGTCCGGATCCGGATCGGCTGGAGGAACGGTATCAGCTCTTTCTGAATACCGGATAACCCAGCATTCGCATTTTCATAGTATCGGGCCCGGGAGGAATGTAATGCTCACCAGTTTCCGAGAAACGCTGTGGAAGGTGAATGGCAGTCAGCGGCATCGGATCGTGGAGGTGCTTCCCGACGACTCCCCGGACACGGTAGCCACCTGGCTGCAGGCTCCTCCGACGATTCAGGTGGTGACCCGGGACGGGGATCAGGTCTTCGCAAAGGGCATTGCCACGGGGGCCCCGGATGCGCAACAAGTCGCCGACCGGTTGCACCGGCTCCAGAATCTGCGGCAGGGGAGAACCCGCACGATTGACAAGCTCTGTCGCCACTTAGAGAAACTGGGCCGCTCGTTCAACGTCGATGTACCAAAGTAGGTTGCGGTGAGCATGCTCTGGTCTCCGACAGAGACGGTGAGGACTCTGATACCCGCGGGTCTTGACCTGGCTACGTGGCAACCTAACGATCCTCGGAAGAGGGCTCGCAGCAGCGAAGGCGACGACACCGGGGAGTGCAGGGAAATTCCGAGGTCGCATTACCACATGGCCTAACCCGGAGACGGTCAGATGTCACGCATGCCCACCGAGTATCCCACCATCACGCCGGCCAAGCCAAAGACCGATCCTAGCGTAACTAGCGCCTCACCACCCTTGCCTGGGGGGATGCACCAGACGGGGAGAACTGTCTCTGGACTCTATATATTGCCAGTGGAAGGAGGGGCGTTCATGGCGGGCAGTCTGAACCCGTTGGCCTCCCGACGCCGGTTTTTGGCCGTGGGCATGGCCGTCGTTACCCTGTTAGCCGCCGCGGGATTGATTGTCTGGCGGCCCTGGCGGCTTCCGTATGCCCCCTGTATCACCGCGTCTGATCAGGCCCAATGTACGACATGGACAGAGCTCACGGTGACCCATCCGGCGCTCTCGGTGCAACCTCACTGGTTGCCGGCGGGCATCACGAGGCAGGCCGTCTGGTTCGACCCCTTGCCCGAACAGGTCAGCGTCCTCTATAGCCGGCCGGGCCATCCCATGGTGCTGCAGGTCATGGAGCAACCCGCGTCCAACAAGGTGACCATGGTCGGTAAGCAAACCGTGACATCAGGAGCATCCCGCTACACGATTACGCAGACGGTTATACGACTGCAGGGGGTGCGAGCGGAGGTCGCCACCTGGAAGATACCGGACCCGGCGACCGTGGTGTCTTCGGTGCTCTTCACCTGGCAGGGCGTCCAGTTCGAAGTTATCGGGGAGGAGTCGTTGCCTGTGGTCGAACGGGTGGCAGTGAGCCTCATGCATTAACGTCGATTGGCGCCGGGGCCGCTGGACCGTGTCGGACAACCATCCGCACTGCTACTCCGCCGACCACAACCACGGCAGGGCACACTGGTTCTCGATTTAGTGAGCAATAAGGGGCAGCAATGGGCGGACACATCACAAGCTGGTTCGCCAACCATGGAGGGTCGAATGGTGGGCCGACCTGGTACGCGGTCGTCTACGTCTTCCTGGCGGGACTGGTGCTGTTCTGCGGGTGGTGCGTCAAGGTCTGCATCCAGAGTTGGAGTTGGCTTCGGGCCAAACCCCCGTTCCAGCCCGGCGAGATCCGCGCGCGGTATCACCTGAATCGGGAGTGCCACCCGTCTCGGCGCATCGGCCGGCAGCAACGGGTCTGGGTGATGACCTCCAGCACAGGCCGTAAACGGCCGGCCGCCATCCGTGTGCAAGAGCGCCGCTGCAAGGTGGAGATGCCCACCTGCTGTGATCGGGTTGGTCGCGCTCCAGTCCGCGCCGACTCGCCGGACATTCCGCTCCACAAGTGCTTCCCTCTCAGCTCAGCCCCCCGGGCACGTCACCCCAGTCAACGCTCTTGTTGGACGGAATGATGGTGTTGCGTTCCGAGCGAGCCGCCCCCAGGGAAAATAGTGCGCTAGTGGCCCCCCGTGGAATGGCAATATCCCAAACTCCGCAGGGCTTTAGGATGTCAATTGTCTCCAGCGTCGCCTACTGACGGATCGGACTGACGGGTAGGCTCTTTAGAGGCATGCCGGAGGAAGGAAAACCCCGCAGGCCTTGCGGGGTTTGACTTTGAAGGTGGTGGGCGTGGTAGGTCTCGAACCTACGACCCGCTGATTAAGAGGCATATCTCGCTGTCACAGAGATGCCGCTTATCACGTGAGAAATCCTTGTTCTAGAGGGATTTATGACCTATCCTGCCTGCTCTTGACCGCCCGCCATATCCCTTCAGTGGACACATAAATTACACCACCTCTACACCACCGTGAGACCTTGCTTGTTTTTCTCTACGTCCCGCCAGGACCGTCCGGGTTCACACATTTCCCACGTCTAAGTATCTCGGCGACCGCTCGAAGATAGACCATCCCGCCGACGTCTTCGGCTGGCTAAGTTGTTGCACGACCCTGAACAGTACATCCGGCCTCGACCTCGTTCGCGGCGAGGAAATCGCACCATGGGGCCGCCACACTGGGCGCATGTGTCGAGCCGTGTGTCGCCCCGAACGAGATAGAAGTACAGCTCCAGGTGGATGGCATGCCATAGGCTGGGAAACCGATACATGGGGGTCCGGGTCTCTCGCTGTCTGGTCCCTCGCTTCCTCTCATCGACGTACGTGACTGCCGGGATCACGGCGGGACTCACACGCTGGAGAACGGTATTCAGGCCCGGGTGACGTGCCGACTTAGCCCACTGGCGTAACAAGTGTCCGACAGCTGGATCACGATCGGTATGTTCAAGCGCAATCAATTCATCCTCCACCGAGCTAAACACTTGTGAGCGGTTTACGGCTTGCGCGAACCATCCCCACAGCAATACGACGTCCTCACTACCAAGGGTTCGTTCACCCGCCCCCCTTGGTCTGGGTGGCTCCTGTGAGCCGGCCGTTCCCTCATTGGCGACCAAGGCCAGAAGAGATGCAGCCGAAGAGTGACCCATGGTCTCGGCTACGGCACCGACCATGCGAAGTGCGAACAGAGGATCGCGTAACGCGAA
>JBMFXK010000086.1:0-8950 GCA_049964315.1 Clostridia bacterium
GCTCCCGCTCACGTGAGCGGCGCTGGGGCTTTCTGAGACCATCTTCACCCACGTGTCGGCCCGCGCCCGCCCCCATGCTAAATTGACGGCGAGCCCAGGGGCGACGTGCGGAAGACCGGCTGTACGACATCGCGAGTCCTGTGCGACCCGCTTTGGCGGCCAACGAAGTACGGCATGGTGCCTGGATCCAAAGACTCGCCGCAGGCGATTCTGCCCTATCCAGCGGGCGCATTAGAACGCGTCTGACGGGCACGTGACGCCTCGTCGGACATGGCCAGGGCAGCCAATGGATATCATTCAGCGGCCACCACTGGAGGACCGCTCGGCCCACGATCCGCGATTCGGACAGGACCCCCCAGTAGCGGCTGTCATTACTGTCGGGTCGATTGTCGCCGAGGACCCACACGTAGCCGGCCGGAATCTTGGTCCGTGCGACATTGATGGAGTGGCGATACGCCAAAAACGGCTCCGGGTAGCGTTTGCCATCGATCTAGACGACGTCGTTGGTGATGCTTACCGTGTCTCCGGGCACTCCGATGACCCGTTTGATCCAGTCTTGGCTCGGGATCTCGGGGCTCTGGAACACGATGATGTCACCGGTTCTCGGGCCACCTGCGACGAAGGCGAGCTTGTTGACCAGGACGCGATCTCCGTTGTGGAGCGTGGGCAGCATCGAATAGCCCTGTACCACGAAGGACTCAGCTACGAACGTCCGGACTCCCAAGGCGACGGCGAGGGCAATAAGGATAGTCAGGATGCTGGCACGCATGCTTGGGCGAGGGTCCGCTTGTTTCAGCATTGCTACCGTCCGCGCATTAGGATTCTGGCTTGCCGCTGCATTGTACCTGACTCGGCGGTGGCATTCGCCGGCCAGGACGGGGTGACGATTGATGCGGCGGCGCCACACGAACGAATCAGGCCAGATGGCCCGCGAGCCCCCGCCGCAGTGCGTTGACGTACGCGTCGCGTGCCCGTTGGCTTACCTCGGCGTCCGGCACCGACCATTCGAAGCCGTGAAATCCTCCGGGTACGAGATGGAACTCGACGGGGACCCCCGCATGAGCGAGCCGCGCCACATAATCCATGGTCTCATCGCGAAACAGGTCGAGGGAGCCGACCATGGTGTAGGTCGGCGGAAGGCGGGAGAGGTCTGCCGCCCGGGCCGGCGCGGCATACGCCGAGATGTCAGTCTCCCCGGGCTCCGCACCGAGGTAGTGCTTCCAGGCGGTCAGGTTCTTGGCCCGGTCCCAGGTACGCGCGTCGAGAATCTCACGGCTGGACGGCGTCTCATTGCGGTCGTCCAGCATGGGATAGAGCGGCATCTGAAAGCAAACCGGCACTTCTCCCCGATCGCGTGCGAGAAGCGTGACGGCGGCGGCAAGGCCCCCGCCCGCGCTCATGCCTGCGACGCCGATGCGCTTCGGACTGACTCCCAGTGAGCCGGCCGCCCGGGCCAGCCAGACAAGTGCGGCGTAGCAGTCGTCGAGACCGGCCGGAAAAGGGTGTTCCGGCGCCAGACGGTAGTCGACCGCAGCCACCACGGCCGGGATCTCCCGGGCCAATGTCTGGCACACCGCGTCAGCACCGTCTGCGCTCCCGAGGACATAGCCGCCGCCATGAATCCAAAGCAGGCCCGGCGTGGGACCGGCGGTGCGCACACGGGGCGCGAATGTCTTGACGCGGATGCCTGGGTCACCTGGTTTACCGGGGGCCAAGACCTCGTCCCAAACCACGGCCGGGTCTGGGTTAACCTGGATCCGCTCCTGGTCCAGGCGTTCCCGCGTCTCCGCTACGCTGTCCAGGTCCCAGCTTGGCAGCGTGTCCCATACCGCCCTGAGTTCACCATGTACGAGAGAATCCATGTCCACGCCCATCACCCTCGTCCCGGTCTTCGCATTCCGTGCCGAGAATCCTGCGGCAGCGCACGATGCGGAGGAGGGCTCGCTTCACTGGCGTGCAACGATGCCGGACCCGAACGAAGCATGGTCCCTGACCGGAGGGGCTTGGGGAACACGCTGCCGGGTCGATTAACCTCTGGCATAGCCGCCCTCTGCATGTCCGCGGTTTTCAACGCGCACCGATCGAGGACGGGCCGAAGGGAGCCGATGGCAGTGACCACCTCAATGACGGGCCAGCCAGCGGACGGCTCCCACCGTCACCAGGATACCTGCGCCGAGGACGGCCCCCCACACGGCGATCTGCTTTTCCACGCCCACATACATCAGCACGATCACGAAAACCGAGGCGGTAATGGCTGCCCCGACGCCGGCAAGCAAGCCGAGCCCCGCCAGGAGAAGACGCCAGGTGAAGCCACGGGTCTCGCCTTCCGGGCGCGCGTGGACCTGTGTTAACGGAGATTCCCACGCGGATGGGCCTAGGCTCCTCGCCCCGGGGAAAGCCGCCTGCCCGTCGGGATGCACACGGTCAGGGCCGCTTCCCGGAATCGTCGGCTGCGAGCCAGGTGCGGCAGCGTGGCGACGGTTGGGCGGCGGGGTGTTGTGCTGCAGCGACATTGACGTTATCGCCTCCCATATCACTAACGAATATGCCCTCAGGGATGGAACCGGCGTAAGAAAACTCTTAGGGGTGCCGGCCCGCGCTCCGTGCATCCGGGCCCGGCGTGCCTTGCCGGGCGGAAGACAAGGCGAAGGGGCCGCCACGCCATCCGGAGGGGTCAGTGAACGAGCAGCGCGATCAGGGGAAAGATCAGGGCGATAATCCCGATGATGAGGGTCGCTATCCAGGTCTTCAGCCGCCGCGCTACGCCAAGCACCGCGTTGATAGCCAGGAACGAGACGATGGCTGCCGCCACCAGCATCACGATCGTGGTACCCGTGCCCAGTGTATGGATGGCAGTGAGGCCCCCATGTCCGATCACCAGGGGAACGACGCCTGCCCCCACGAGTGCGATGACATCCAGCATGAATGAGAGCCGGAGAGACTCTTCGGCGGAGAACCCCATCAGCAGCAGGGGCGTCATGGTCATCGCACTCCGGCTGATGCCGGGCAGGGCGGCCAGACCCTGCATGCCGCCGGTGACGAGCGCGGCTGCCAGGGTGGGGGACCTGTCCCCGGCTGCCGGCGCTGCGGCTGCCTCGAGCCGGGTCTTATTGCGCGCGATAAAGCTTGTGATGAGAAGCAGGACTCCGATCAGCAGCATGGCCACGGAGCCGCTCACGATGGAAAAGGTTTTCTGCACCGCCAGGTAAATGGGGATCCCTGTGACGCCGGTGGCCAGCGTCCCGACGAATAGGAATCGGAGCAGCGTGGAGTAGCGATCCTTGGCGAACGGGTGGGGGAGGCTCTTCAGGACCTCCCAGGCCTCGCGGCGGAAGTAATAGATCGCCGCGAAAAAGGACCCCAGGTTCGCGATGAGGCCCAGATTGTACGCACTCTGTACATTGATCCCTATCAGCGCGAAGTACAGGGTAATCATCGTCTTGCTGCTGACGGGGAGCCACTCCACCACGCCCTCAATGATTCCCGCCACGATGGCCGCACCCAGGTGATGCACAGATTTCCCCCTCATCCGCCATTGGGCACCATATTCGCGCGCATCGTAGCACGTATCGATGAGAAGTACGTGAGGACGGCCGCTGAGCACCGACATCGGTTCGGGCGGTGCTTCCAGGCTCAGGCCGCACCGTGGTGGTGCCGGGAATCGCTTCTAGCCGTAAATCTCGAGAGCTGCGGCCACGATCGATAATGCAATGCCCGTACGGGCATGGATGCGCTCGCACCACTCCGCGCGCGACGAACACGGCGGTTCGACCTGCAAACCGCGGTTCGTGCTCCAGAAGCTGCGGCCCTCACTGTACTCCCAGTGCCGGATCTCGCCGGCCTGCGCAATTCGCATCTCGCACAGCGGATCACGCACCAACCGCTGGGAGAAGTTCGCCGCCGCCAGAAGGTCGTCTTCCGACACGATGGTCATGTCGTACCATTGATGACTGGTTTTGCCTGTGGGACGGTAGTACGTCACCTCGACGCCACCCGTCGCGGCTGTCAGACGAACCCGCGCGCCGGGGAACGCGTTTTCGATCACACCCGACTGCTGCCCGGGTTTCGGAATCGGGACCGGCGAGATCCATTGGTCGCCGAGATCGCATAGGTAGCGCTCCCCGCCTAGAACGGCGGTTACGGCGACATGCGCTCCCGGCCCGAACCAGTCGTGGCCGACCGCTTCCGCCGCAATGCCCGCACGCCGGAGGGCGTCCAACAGCCAGATAGCGAGATCGAAGCAGTTTCCACCCGTCGCATACGCGGCTCGATGCGCGCTCATTTCGTCAACGGTCCGTTGCCGCAACCCACCCGGCTCATGGGACCACCACGCCTTGGTCAGTGTCTCCATCGGGACCGCATCGAATCGATGCCAAATGTCGAGCAACTCTTCGGGGACGACTAGCCCGCCATCATCCATACGTTCCTCCCGTCACACCCCTAACGCCCGTGTCGCTCCGCGCCCGCACCCCAACGGTACAATCCCTCCGTCGAAACCGTTGCGGCGGTCGGGAACCGAGTCATGCAGGCGGGTTGGACGGACGAAGGAACCTTATTACAGAAAGGAGAGGCGAGAGAGGGCCTTGTCGGACCCTGTCTCGGGCCTTCAACCCGGGGTCCCGCGGGTCCGGGCGTTCAGAACCCGGCGCACCCGGCAGTCCTCCCCGCCTTGCTCCGCGATTCTGACTCCTGAGGTACATGGCGAGCGGATCGCTGAACGCTGCCGGCTCCCACCCCCGGGGCGGCCGCACCGCGACAGCGGGGTCGCTCACCCCCCCGCGCCTCCGCATAGTCGCATCCCAGTTCCTGCAGCCGATCTACGGCGCCTCCAGAAGATGTCCGGCAATGCCCTGCCGACGGAGGCGCGGATGATCCACAAAGCACTGGATGCCGCCCGTGGTTGCCTCCTCCAGCCGGCCCCAGGTGTCGAAGCGGACAAAGCGTGTTACGAGATCTGCGTTGACCCAGCCGGTGATCTAGCCATCGACCTGCGCGACCATCCAGCTTCCCAGCTGGCCCAGCAAGGCCGGTTCTGGGCAGCGATCCTCGAGTCCCACTCGCCCTCGTACTGGTCGCGCAGATAGGGAAACGCACAGAAGCAGGACGCCCAGTGCGCGTTGTCCCTAAAGGCCTCGTTCTCGACGAAGGCGTAGAACGCAGCGAGCCGCTCCGGTCCCAACGAAACGCAAGCGACGCAGAGCTGAGGGTCCGGTCACGAATGCCCAAGCCTGCCGCGCAGGCGGAAGCTTGGCGGGACGCTCAAACAGGAGGATCGACACCGACACGGCGGGCCACTGCCGTACACAAATAAGGAAGAAGGGCGGCGGCCGCGGACCAATCGCCTATGGGCAGTTCCGACTCCATGCCGTCCGGAGGACGAGGCGCCGGCCGCTTCCCGTTCCCGTGGTTCCCCCTGTCGTGCAGGTCAACATACCGGTACCTCCTCCCAAAATCAGGATGATATGAGGGTAGCGCACCACCCCGCCCCCGGCAACCGCGGACCGACTCCTGGGACGAATGCCGTACGGGATGCGACGGCGCGCCGTTCCGCCAGATGCCGCTGCGGCCGACTCGTGCCGGCCCCGTACCGTTCCCAGCGCGCTGTGAGGCGCGAGTCCGCGGCATCACCGAGGGCCCGGGCTGGCGGACGTAGCCGTTCCGTGGGCATCAAGAACCGGTTCCAGCGGGTGTAACTCTCGGCGGGAGGACCAGCTCAGCGCTTGGCCGCGCCCAGTAATAGCCCTGGGCGCAGTCCACGCCGAGCTCTTTGAGGTGTTGCAGCTGCACCGCGTCTTCCACCCCTTCGGCAATCACCGTCGCGTCAGCACCGCGCGCCCAATCGACCAGCGCGGCCACCAAGCGGCGTGCGCGCGGGTCGGAGAGGCGATGGACAATCGTGTGATCAATCTTGATCCAGTGGGGCTGGAACTCCAAAAGCCGGCTCAGACCGGCCCGCCCCACGCCGACGTCGTCCTGTGCCCACTGCAGGTCGGGATAACGTTCGCGAAGCCACCGCCACTCCTCACACGACGCGGAGGCCTGTTCCCCCACTTCAAACACCAGCCGCGTCCCCGTCACCAGGGCGGCCAGAGCGCGACGGGCGGCATCAAATTCCGCTTCCGCCTTCAGAGTGGCGAAGGACACATTCACGAAGAGGCGCAAAGATTTACTGGGCGGCCAGCCGAGGGCGGCCACCGCCGCCGCGATCGACTGCAGTGCGAGGAGGTCGCAGGGAACTTCCTCGGCCCGTCCGGCAACCGCGTTGAACAGTCCCGAGGGGGAGACGAGGCGTCCCTCGATTCGGGGCCTCACCAGGGCCTCCCACCCGATCGCCTGCTCTTCGCGAACATGTACGATGGGTTGGAACACGACGTCCATCTCCAGTTTCTCCAGACCGTCGGGAAAGACGAGCGCCCACTCGGGATCGGCCGGGTCGCGCGGCGACTCTTCCCGGACGTGTCCCCAATAGCCGATCAACTGGTCACCGATCCGAATCGGAACCAGTGTCTCGCGACCCCACCAGGCCTGACCGCCGGGGCGCCTGTGTTGCGAATACCCTTCCCAGGCGCCGCCGTGCTGGAAGGCGAGAGACAGGGCCGATGACGCCTCGGTTTCACCGCCCGGAGTGAGCTCGCCCGGCGGCTCCTCCCGCAGGACGGTGGCGGGCCAGCCGGACAGGCGTTCGAAGGCCGGATTGGCGGTGAGGATTCGCCCCCGCTCGTCCCGCAGCACGGCTGCTTCCGGCCAGGCGTGCCACAGTGGGATCGCGGCGTTGTACAGCCATTGCATTCGTTGCCCCGCTCCCTCTGAACCGCCCAGCGGTTCCTCGTCGGCCTGCGGGGGCATGACCCGGTTCTTGCCGTGACGCTTGGCACGCAGCAGCTCCCGGTCCGCCGCCGTGGCCGTGCTCTCGTCCGCCGGCCCGATGGCCCACCCCATGGAGACGCCAACCCACAGGCTCCCGCCCTGAAACGTGTAAGACCCTTGTGTAGCGGCCGCGTGCAGGGCGCGGACCAGGCGGGGAGCGTCGGACTCCGGGACGTCCGCAATCCACAGGGTCACCTCGTCCCCCCCGGGCCGCACGAGAGCGTCGGTGACCCGCACCGCAACTCGCAGGCGCGAGGTAAATTCTTTTAGGATGGCATCGCCGGCGTCGTGGCCAAAGGTGTCGTTGATCCGCTTGAAATCATCCAGGTCGCAGGCCACTACCAATATCACAGACGCCTTGTGTGCCTCGAGCCAGCGCGCGAGTCCGTGGCGCGTCAAGAGCCCAGTCAGGGCATCATGGTCACCGCGCCACTCCGCCTGCGTCCAGCGGCGGCGGCGCCATGTCTGATACACCACATAGGAAGCCACCACCGCACCCATGCTGAGGCTGGTCAGTAGATCCTGAACCGCGTTGGGATTGAGGCCCCATACCGCCAGTCCCAGCAGGACCGCGACTACCATCGCGGTCCCGGTCCAGATGGCGGCGCTGCGGGTTCGGCTGGGTTGGGGGAGAACGCTGCCGCCCATCATGCCCGCCAGCAGTACGCCTGTCCCCGTTGCCACGTGGTCGGCCGAAGGGGCGCCGCCCCAGGCGGTAAGAATCCACAGGGCGGTCGTCCATAAGGCCCCCGCAAGCTGCCAGCCCCGGCTTTCGGCCAGGAACCACATCATCATCCAGACAAACAGGTAAGCCGACAGCGGAACGGTCTCGTGCAGTATACCCGCGTTGAGCGCGAGAACCCCCGCAGGCACCAGACTCAAGACCGACGCAGATACGGCCGGGTGGCGTTCCTGCAGGAGCACATCGGCAAGCTCCCATACAGCCACAAGCTGGGTCCCGAGCACACCGCCCCACACCAGGACGGAGGCTACGTCCACGTGCATAATCCTTCCTCGCCAGTTGACTGTACGGGAGCGTACGGGTGTCCCGATCCACCGGCCGCGCTTGGCCGGGTGCGGCTACCGGGCGATGAGAAGTTTGCCCAGCTTAGCGGCTCCGACACCCGCATAACACCAGAGTACGGGCAGGGGAATGTGACCTCAGAACGAGTGCAGCAGATTTCTCAAACTTGGGCCGGTCGGACTACCGTCTACGGGCCGTAGGTCCATATTGGCGTGGGACGACCGCCCCATGACAAACCGATACGCCGACGATCAGCCCTCGGAGACGGCGGACGCAGCCGTTGCCTGGCATGCTGCACGGCGGCGCCCGGCAACCGCCTTCCACCATGACGGGCGGGTTTCGCGCCAGCGTGACCCGTGCTGTGGCGGGCGGCTGTCCGATCTCCCGATGCGTCGGCGGGGAGCGCGACGACTGCCGTCATGCATTCCAAACGGGGCGGGATGTTCCGTAGCCGCTCGACGGGCCCGGCCAGCTTAGCGGGACGCCGTCCAATGTGCCTGGCGGGCTCACCGCGCGCTGCCCCCCACCCAGTTCGAGCGCCCACGAAGAGAGGTCTTCCCTGGGTCTGGAGACACCGGCGGGTGTGGAAGCTATGGCCGGAAGACCGAGGACCCAGGCGGCCGTGCGCGCTAGTGACAGGCGGCGAACCCGTGTGCCGCCCTCCGTCATCTGCTCGGCGATCCCATCCAGCGCCGCTGCCGCGGCCAGATAGCCGGTGCCGTGATCCAGAAGCTGGCAGGGAAGCGCCCCCGGCGCGCCATCGTCAGTGCTTTCACGCATCGCAATGCCAGATGCGGCCTGGACGACGCTGTCAAAGCCGCGCCGCTCCGCCCAGGGCCCCGTATGACCCCATGCCGCCAGCGAGACGATGGTAAGACCCGGGTATCGTTCCGCCAGGAGTTCCGGAGCCAGTCCGAAGCGGTGGAGAGACCCGGGGCGGTAACCCAGGATCACGACGTCCGACCGCGCCAGCAGGTGCTCCAGGGTTGCGCGGCCAGCCGCCGTCTCGAAGTCGACGATGGTGCTGCGCTTTCCCAGCAACGTGTCCGCAGGCATCCC
>JBMFXK010000087.1:0-8916 GCA_049964315.1 Clostridia bacterium
CCCACGACAGGTAGTCGCGCAGGTCAACCCGGGTGAGGTGCCGACGCGTTTCCGCATCGAGCTGCGGGTCGGTGGCAGCGCCGTAAAATGCCCAGCCCATCCACCGCAGCTCGAACGCGCCGCCCTGGCGGACGCTCTCGAGGAGGCCGTTCGCCACACCCTCATGCACCCACATGGCTCGGAGGTGCGGCGGGTTCAGAGTGGCCAGCGCGCTTTGCACCCAGGCCAGATACGAGGTGCCCAACGTGCCCACCCGGCCGTCGGACCAGTCCTGGGCGGCGATCCACTCCACCGTGTCGTAGCCGTCTTCCGCTTCCCCCCGGCCGAGGAGGAAGCTCCCCTCGGACTCGAATCGACCCCGGCAGTCCTGCACCACGACGGCGTAGCCGTGCTGGCTGAACCATTCTGCTTCAGTCTGGCGGTCTGCTCCCCGGCGGTCATAGGGCGTGCGCACCAGAAGGGCCGGCCACCTGACCCCCGGACCCGGCCGCGCCGGGAAATACACGTCAGTCGCCAGGCCGGCGCCGTCCCGCATTCGTACCCGGATGCCCCGCTCTAGATGCACGCTCATGAGTCGCCCTCTTCCCCGACCTGATGTCTTTCGGGTTCGGGAACCCCCCGGCCAGTCCCTGCTTCGGGCCCACGGTGCCCGTGTTATACTGAGCCCACTCTGGCGTCGAAAGGAGGCAGCGCGATGCGCGGCACCGTGACTTCTCGCGGGATCTCGACCATCTCAACCTGGGAGCAGGGGAGCGCACATGCCCTATATCAACATCGGCATCCTCGCGCATGTCGACGCCGGCAAGACCGGCCTCACCGAGTACCTCCTGTACCAGGCGGGCGTCATCCGGACGCCTGGCCGGGTCGATAAGGGCACCACCCAGACCGACACCCTCGAACTCGAGCGGCAGCGCGGCATCACCATCAAGTCCGCGGTGGCGTCTTTCCAATACCAAGGCACGATCATCAATCTCATCGACACTCCCGGCCACCCCGACTTCATCGCCGAGGTGGAGCGGGCTCTGAAGGTCCTGGATGCGGCCGTGCTCGTGGTTTCGGCGGTCGAAGGCCTCCAGTCCCAGACCCGCATCCTGTTGGCGGTGCTCGATCGCCTGCACCTGCCGACGATCCTGTTCCTGAACAAGATCGACCGGGTCGGCGCCGACCCGGAGGCAGCCCTGCGTGCGCTCCGTGAGGCTGCCGGGGCAGCCGTGGTGGCGGAGGGGCGTGCTGTCTCGGTGGGCGAGCGGACGGCCGGCGTCGTTCAAAGACCCCTGTCCGACCCCGGGTTTCGCGACGAGGTCTTGAGCGAGGCCGCCGAAGAGGACGACGAGCTGGTGGCCCGCTACCTGATCCAGCCCGAGGCCGTGCAGGCCCGAGAGATTCAAGGGCTCGTCGCCCGGGCGGTCCGTGCGCGCCGCATCCTACCGGCTTACCCCGGGTCCGCCATGACCGGTGCTGGAGTGGAGGCCCTTATGGCGGGTCTGGCCAGTCTGGCCGTGGACGGTGGGGTTTGCGGAGGCGAGGCTCTGCGCGCGGAGGTGTTCAAACTGGACAGGGGCCCTGGGTCCATGCGGGCCGCCTATGTGCGGATGCGCGCGGGCCGTCTTCAGCTTCGGGACCGCGTCGTCTACGGCCGCGGGCAGACGGGCACGGTGGCTGCGCTGGAGGGATTCGTGGGCGGTCCCGCGGCCCGCACGCGGGAGGTCACGGCAGGGCAGATCGCCAAGGTCTACGGACTCTCGGGCGTGCACGTCGGAGATGTACTGGGTGACCCCGGCGCACGGCGGGAATCTCCGAGCTTTCCCCCGCCCATGCTGGAGAGCGCCGTCGAGCCGTCCCGTCCGGGCGACCGCGTGGCCCTCTACGAAGCCCTCACCGAGCTGTCGGAGGAAGATCCCCTCATCGGCCTGAGGCGGGATTCCGAACGGGGCCAGGTGCTGGTCTCCCTTTATGGCGACGTGCAGAAAGACGTGATCCTGGAGACGCTGCGCGCCGACTATCAACTCGAGGCGTTGTTCTCCGACACGCGGGTGCTGCACGTGGAGCGGCCGCTCTATTCGGGCGAGCGCGTCGAGGTCATGGGCGAGCCGACGAATCCGTTCCGGGCCACGATCGGACTGCGGGTGGACCGTGACGAGGCGACGTCGGGCATCCAGTACAGCCTGGAGGTGGAGCTGGGCTCGCTTCCCCTCGCCTTTCACCAGGCAGTGGAGGATGCCGCCGTGGAAACCCTGCGCCAGGGGCTGTATGGCTGGCCGGTCACGGGGGTGCGGGTGACGATGACGCGGTCCGGCTACGACAGTGTGGCCAGTACCGCCGGCGACTTCCGCCGCCTGGCGCCGCTCGTGGTCATGAGCGCCCTTAAGGAGGCCCAAACTGAGGTGCTGGAGCCGTACCACCGCTTCAGCCTCGACGTGCCGGAGGATACAGCGGGGGCCGTGCTCGGCCTTGTCGTGCGCCGTCACGGCACCGCGGACACTGTGGAGACCGCGGCCGGACGGACGCGTTTGGCCGGTTTGATTCCGGTGGCCGAGATTGTGGGATTGAAGCGCGAGCTTCCGGGAAAGAGTCGGGGCGAGGGTGTGATGACGACAGACTTTGACCGGTTCCAGCCGGTGCGAGGCGAGCCTCCCGTGCGGCCGCGCACAGGGCCAGACCCGGGGAATCCGGAGGCGTATCTCATGTGGGTCCGGCGCGTGGGCGAGGTATGAGGGCGGCCATATTGTCCGCAGGACCGATGTAAGGGCATCGACGGCGGACCACGAGGGGGGAGGACACGAGAGGGGGGATGGGTGACGCGTTGCCGTATGGGCTTGCGAACACGGTGCGCCGACGCGCTACGATCTGGAGATCGAGCCGGATCTGAAAGTGGTAACATTTTCCGAGCGTAAGACCTTCGCCCTTCAGATTAATCCGGCGAGCCGGTGCGCGCGATGATGAACGGCTGGGTGCTGCAGGGCGGGTATTCTGTTATCCAGGCGGAGCGGACTGGCCCGGAGACTATCAAGTTCTCGGCGCGCCCGTTCCGCTATCAGGGAGCGGGAACGGGCGCGTGGCTCGCAGCGGTCGTAATGGCCGTGCACCGGTCCGGCGGGCAGGGCGAACGGCGGCCCTTCATCATCCCGGCGGACGCGGCCGTGCAGAGCATGCCCGCGGACGTGTGCTGCGTACTGGTGAACGCGGGCAATGTCCGTTTCTACCGCGCGGCGTATGACCGCGATCTCCTCGCCGGCACCGCCACACATCTCCCCGAGCTTTCCGGCATGAACGCCCCGGGATCCTCGACGACGTGTTGCGTCGGGCGTGGCCGGCATCGCTGCACTCTCTCAGGCCATCACGCTCTGGCGCTGGGTCTCGGCCGAAATGGATCCTGACGTCGTCGAGACTGCGACGGGTCAGGTGGCGCTCATTTAGAACAGAGCAGGAACGTGCCCTCTGAGCCCTGTCCGCCGCCTCCCGCATCACAGCACGGACCGGGGACGCCGGAGACTGAGAGCACCTGTACCAGGCGTTCAAGCGGGCCGCCACGCCCCAGGAAAAAGTGCGGTATCTCTATGCCTTGAGCTATGTCGCCCAGCCGGATCTGGCCAGGTGCACGCTCGGACTGTACCTGTCTGCCGAGGTGAAGCGGCACGCTCCGCCCTGGCCAGCGGGCGGCTATGGCGAAGCCGATACGCGCGCGCCATGGCCTGGCAGACCGTAGAGCGCCACTGGGACGCGCTCGCCGGCAAGTATCCGCGGCAGTTCCTGGAGACGTTCGACGGCCGGCTGGCCGATGCGGTCGAGGATGACCCGGCCGCGGGCTGGGTGGCATTCGCGGACGCGCATCCCGTGGCCGAGATGCTCAGCCAGACCGAGCAGGCGAAGGAGTTCGCGCGCATCAACCACTCATTCAAGGTGCGGGTGGGCCTAGACGTCGCCGCCGCGACGGACGCCTAGCCGTCGCGATACACCTGCATCCGGTCCCAGACGAAGTCACGGAACCCGACCGCATCAATCTCCGTCGCGATCTGGACGGGCGGCCTGTCCTCGTCTTTGGGGGTGATGAGCAGGGCGCCGCGCATGGGACCCTCGCGGACTACCGTGACCGGCATCTCCGACCAGCGGAAGAGGTCGGGCGCGACGACGGCGGCAATCGCCACCAGATCGTCCACCGGGAAGGCGTTCGGGTCGCCGCCCTCGCCGCGCGCCTTCTGGCTGTAAAAGCGCATGGCGGAGGCGAGAAAGCGCCCGACCCGCCCGTAGCCTGCCAGGCGGTCGACGTCGCCCAGCGGAAGGACAGCCCGGTGGGCGACGTTGATGCCCACCACGCGGACGTGGTGGCCGCGGCGGAAGACGACATCCGCCGCGTGCGGGTCGGCGTATACGTTGAACTCGTCGTGTTTGTCGGCGCGTACGCCTGGCATGGCCCCGCACATCACCGTGACCGAGGACCAGCGGGCGTCGAAATCAGGCACCGTCAAGTAGCCCAGGGCCAGATTGGTGAGTGGACCCGTGGCCACCAGGTCCATCGGATCCACCGGGGTCTGCTGCGCCCATCGCAGCCAGACCGGAGGACCCTGGGGCGTCGTCGGCGGTGTCGTTGGCGTCCATGGACCGAGCCCGGTCTCGCCGTGGTAGCTCTCCGCCGTCAGCGGCTCGTAAAGGAGCGGCCGGGGGGCCCCGTGATAGACGGGAATGTCGTCACGCTGAAGAAGGCCCAGAACTTCCTGCGCGTTTCGATATGTCATGCCGACCGGCACGTTTCCGGCCACGGTTGAGAGGCCGTGGACGTGGAGTGCGCACGACGCGATGATGAGCGCCCAGGCGTCATCGATGCCGGGGTCCATGTCGAGCCAGACCGGGCTGTCCATCTCGTCCGCCTCCCGGATCAAAGATCACGGCCATAGTCTGTCCCGGAGGAGACGAGGGATGGGCGGCGCCTGGATTCTTGTGTGAACACTGAGAGCACGACCGCACGCGCACCCGGGGAGTGGCGGGTCATGCGGCCGGCGGACGTCTAGAGTACTGGATTCAGATCTCCATGCGCACCAGCCGCCGGTACGCGTCGGGCGCGTACACCTCGAGGTCGGGCACCCTCTCGCCATAGTGGTCGCCGGTCGCAGCCATGTCCGATGCCCAGATGTGCCGGAAGGCGTCGTGGATGGCGCCGGCCGCTTCGTCGTGGGGGAGACGCCGTGTTCATGCGGGTCGAGGTGCACGACCCGGGCGTCTCGCCAGGCTGCCGCAGAGGCGCCGTGCACACCCGGTGAAAGTGAAACGGGGACACATGTACACGGACGGCGATCTGCTCCCTCGAGAGGTTTTCCTCGAGCTGCTGTTTGATGTGGGCGAGTGCCTGCTCGATGAGGCGTTCGACGTTCATCCGCGAACGAGGCCACCCGGCGTCAACCCGCAACGACGCGGCCGCCGTTTGGCCACTACGCATGGAGGGATGATAGCCGGGCGGACAGCGGCGTCTTTTCCGCCTTGGCTGGATCGGAGTGCTCAGCGGGCAGCGTCCGTCGGCCATCCCGCCAGATCCCGGGTAAACGCCCGCTCCATGCGTGAGAAGGCGTCTTCCCAGCTTTCCCGGCGGTGAAAGAAGTGCGTTTCGCCGGGATAGTACATGACCTCAAATGCCTTGTGGAGGCGCGTGAGGTCCCGGACAATCTGGTCCAGCTGCTGAAACTCCACCGATTCGTCTGCCGTACCGTGGAGGTTGAGGAGGGGCGCCGTCAGCTGGTCCGCAAAGTCGGCCGGCGAGGCTTCCCGGTAATGGACTTCCGTCTCGGGACGGCGAGGGCCGCCGAGCCTTCGCTCCCAGAAGCGAACGCGTCCGACGCCGGTGCTTTCGGCGTACGTCCACATGCCGGCGATGTTCACGCCCATGCGGAACTCCTGCGGAAATTTGGTGAGGGACAGGAGGGTCAGGTAGCCGCCATAGCTGAGGCCCCAGATCCCGACCCGCGCCGGATCCACGTCGGGGAGCGTTTTCAGGTGGCGGGCGCCGGCAATCACGTCGGCGAGGTCCCCCTGCCCGGGTCCCTGATAGTTGCCGCGCTCGAAGTCGACGCCGTAGCCGGTGCCGCCGCGAAAGTCGATCGAGAGGATGACATACCCCTGCTGAAGCAGGTATTGATTCCAGGCATGAAAGACCGCATACGGGTGCATCGGGTGGAAGCCGGCCCGCATCTGCCGCATCGGACCGCCATGGACATAAATCAGCGCTGGTCCGGGCGTCTCGCGGGGATGCGGGGGCCGGTACAGGTCCGCGTGGAAGCGAAAGCCGTCGAGGCTCGAAAGCTCCAGGTGCTCGGGCAGGACAACGGCCGCCTCCGCCCACGCCGACGGCATGGAGTGCGTCACCCGTGCGTCCTCTCCCGCTGAGCCCCGGACGTAGACTTCCAGACTTTCACGGGCCGAGGCGCCAAGATAGGCCATGCAGGCGCCGTCCGGAGTGATGACGGGATCCACGTGTGTGCCGCCGGGACCGGTGACAGCACGGCAGGTACGTGAATGTCGGTCGAACAGGTAGACCCGGCGGTCTTGCGGCCGCCCGCCATGGCTGGAGGATAACACGAGCAGGGACCCATCCTGCGAGAAGCCGGGCGCTTCATGCTCCTCGCCCAGGTCCTCATGCGAACCGGGGAGGACCACCGTGAGGCCCTCCCGCCCCCGCTCGAAGAGGGTCAGATGCGGGTATCCGTCCACCGTGGCGATGAAGGCGACCGCGTCGCCGGCGGGTGAGGCGGCCATCTGGCCCAGATTCACGATACCGCGCGCGTCCACCTCCTCATGGAGGAGGGTTTGGCCCCCGCAGATGGGCGCCAGGAGAACCTGTCGTCGGATGGCGTCCGGCGACAGGCGCACCACGGCCAGGGTGTCATCGTCGAGGAAGCAGGCATCGACAGGGATGTCCTCCCCCTCTGTCTCTAGGAGCGGAAGACCTGAGGCCACCTCCAGCACCTGCAGGGCCCGGATGGCTCCCAGGCGGAGCACGGTGGCGAGGAGCCTGCGGCCGTCGGGGCTGAAGCTGATGGGTCCGAGGAGCGTGTGCGGGGTGTCGACCGCCCGCACCAGGGGGCCGTCAGGGTTTGCTTGATCAATGAGCCAGAGATGGCCGTCCGCCACAAACGCGATACCGCCGTCCAGAGAGACCGCGAGGCCCGCAATATCACCGGGCGCCTGGAACAGGATGCGTGACGGCGCCTCGTCCCCCACCGCCACGAGGGAACCCCCGGCAGCATACACTGCCCCGGCGCCTCGACAGGCGTAGGCACTCACGGAGTCTCCCTCACGCGACAGACGACGGGCGTTGGATCCGTTCTCAAATCGCCAAAGCTCCGGCCGCCCGTCAACCCGGTACAGGAACCAGAGCGTATTGCCCTGCGAGTCCCAACGCAGCTCCTCCGGATGCCGGATGTCGAGGACGTCTTCGATGCGCAGGGATCTTTCTGCCATGGTCCACCTCCGCCGCTGTCGCGTGACCTTGTAATCCTGGTTCGCATCGGAAGGCCGGGCTCCTTCTTCGCCGCCAATCCCACTCCGGGCATTCTCGCCTGCTTCACGCGGCAGGAACGGTGTGGTGTCGAGCAGAGATGGCCGCTCGTTTGGCGCCTGGGGATGTAGTCGTACCTGCAGTCGGAGACGGACGGGACTTCCGGCGGGCTGCTCTCGCTGAGCGTCGCGCTTTCACACCATGATGCCCCGGCCCCGAGCGCATTGTCGCGGGATCCTGTAGCCAGCGAGCACAGGCCCGGCAGGGGGCTGCGGCCCGTTCGCTATAATACAGACACTCCGCAGGTCGGGAGGTCGAGCCGTGCAGGGCGAGGAGCGCACCTTGCTGCTGTTGGGTTTGTTGATGGCGCAAAGTCAGCACGGGTATCAGATCAATGAGTTCATCGAACATAACCTGGCGGCCGTCATCGACATGAAGAAGCCGACTGCCTACGCCATTCTCGACCGGTTGGCGGCGGCCGGTTATGTCAGCGTGCAGACCGAGCAGGCCGGCCGCCGCCCGCCGCGGCACGTGTACGCCATCACGGAGGCGGGCGCCGAGCGGTTTCTTGAGCTCCTCCGCAAGGGACTGGCCAGCGCCGGCTCCGCCAGTTTCGCCGGCGACGTCCCGCTGATGTTTCTCGACCACCTGCCGGAGCCCGAAGCGGCAGCCTGTCTCACCCGCCGCCTGGATGCGGTCAGGGTCCGCCTCGCGGCCCGGCAGGGCCTTCCGCCTCATGGCTTTGGGCACGGGGTCGACCTGGCCGTCGACCACCAGATCGCGCTGCTGGAAGCGGAGGCTGCCTGGATCGAGGGAGCCCTGAGCCGCCTGGCAGCCAGCATCTAGCCATGCCCCATGCTCGACTCCCTTCTTTTAGTTGAGGTTCATATAGTCCACGTTGACTATGTGGACGGTTGACCGTAGGATTCCCAGTGACGCCGTTTGAGGTGGTCGATGGGCAGCCGCCGCGAGATGGGAGGGCCTGCGATGTACGTGGTGATGAACGTTTTGGAAGTGCCGGCCGATTTTAAGAGCCGCATGGCGGACATGTTTGGACACGGGGCCCAGAGTATGGCGCAGGTTCCGGGATGCCTCGAGTTTCAGTTTCTGGAATCCACCACCGACAATAAACAGGTTGTATACACGAAGTGGGAGAGCGAGGCGGCGTTCGATGCCTGGCGCGCGAGCGATGCCTTCGCGAGGGCGCACTCGGCTGAGCGCGCCGGACAATCGCCGGCGATGTCTTCGCACATTGAGAGTTACGTCGTCGTGCATCACACGTAGAGCATCGCGCGCAGGCGGGCGATGATGTCTCTCTAGCGCTGTAAAAGTGGTCAGAGGTCTGGCTCACGCAACGTCGCTCGATGTTGCAGGGCTTTTCGGGGCTGGCTGGCTGTCCAAGCCCCGTTCCCGCCGTAATTGCTCCAGGTGCT
>JBMFXK010000088.1:0-8904 GCA_049964315.1 Clostridia bacterium
GCCTCTCTCATGGCCTTGGCCAAATCTGAAAAGTGGTGAGCCGCCCGCCGGCAGACCGCCACATCAAAGCTCTCGTCGTCAAACGGCAGCGTCTCGGCCACGGCACGGACGAATCCAACCGCGACGCCGCGCTCGCGCGCCAGCGCTTCGGCTTCCCGCAGCATGGCCTGAGTGGGGTCGAGCGCGGTGACGGCAAGACCGAGCTCGGCCAATCGGACGGCCACATGGCCCGCCCCGGTGGCCAGATCCAGTGCACGACTTCCCGACTGCACGTCCATATGCGCCAGCAGCCGGTCCAGATCCCGTCCGCGGGCATGACGGGCGCTGGTTCGGTAACTGCCGGCGCGCTGCCCAAAAAACTGCTCTCGAAGGTCGTCCGCATCCTGACTCATGGCAGGCCCCCCAGCGCATTATAGGCCTCTCACCCGAAGGGTCAGGTATAGCAGGTGCCATCCTTAGCCGAACCTGCTGAGAGATGCGTGTTTGGACGCGCCCAAGAACCAAAGAACCGAAGCGGCGGAGGAGCCATGGACCAAAGGAGGCGGACGGCATGCGCCGGATTGCGGCGGGGGTGCTCGCCATCTTGTTCCTCTTCCTCGCGTCGACGCCGGTATGGGCTGCTGTGCGCATCGAGGTGATGGGTACCGGCCTGACGCGTCGGGAGCGCCTGGAGATGCGGCATCAGTTCGGTGTGCGGCAGGACATTCCGGCCAAAACGGTATACGTCACCCACCAGCAGGAGGTTCAGGTGATTCGGGGTCTTGCCTCGAAGGGCCAGATCACTGCCAAGGCGGTAGCCGCGGTCTATCTGGTGCCCCAGCGTTTGGGCTACGGTGTCCACGTGTGGACCCGGAACATCCGCTATGTGTCGGGTCCCATGTATGCCAACGCCCTTACCACCGCTGGGGTGGTCGATCAGGCTATCCGCGTGCACGCGCCCTACCCGATCAACGGCATTGCCGCTTTCGTCGATATCCTGTGGGGTTATCAAGCGTCGACCGGCGCCTACATCTCACCTTTCCAGAAGCGGGTTGCGGCTCGGGAACTGGTGCTGACGGCCAATCTGGCCAAGCACACCGGCCAGCCGCTGCGGGTGATCGAAACCATTCGACTGCTGAAGGAGCAGGTGGCCCAGGATCACCTGAGCCGGCCCTCCGACATCCGGGCCCATCTCGCCAGCGACGCCAGGCGCGAGTCGCTGACCCTGTCTGCTCAGGAGGACACGGCCATCATCGGCCTTATGCAGAGCATCGCGACCCTGAAACTCTCCGCGGCCCAGCTGCACCAGCAGGTGGCGGGTCTTCGGAGCGAGACGCTTCAAGCCCACTCCCTCTGGCTCGTGCTGGCCAACATCTGGCGCTGGCTCCGGGACCACCTCTTTGGAACGTCCGGCACCTCGTCTGGACCTCACGTTGACGGTTCTCGCTCCCGATCTATAGACTCTAGGCACCGACGGGAAATCTTGGTCCGGCCGTAACCATCGGCCGCCGCCGGTCGGTGGAGGCGAGACCGTGGACGACATGACGGCCGGCATTACCATCTACGACACCCGCACCGGAAGCGAGCGCCCGTTTGTGCCGGTGCATCCGGGGCGGGTCGGGGTTTACGTGTGCGGCGTGACTCCCTACGCGGCCCCCCATGTCGGCCATGCGCGACCGCTCGTGATCTGGGACGTCATTCGCACGCATCTGGAGCGGCGCGGGTACCTGGTGACGCTGGTGCAGAACTTTACCGACGTCGACGACAAGCTCATTGAGCGGGCGGCCCGGGAAGGGACGTCGGTGACCGATCTGGCGGCGCGGCACTCGGCCGAGTATCTGAGCTTGATGAAGCGGCTCATGGTGCGGCCGCCGGACATCATGCCGCGGGCAACCGAACACGTCGCGGACATCATCGATCTCATCGGCCGCCTCTTGCAAGGGGAGTATGCCTACACCAGCCACGGGGACGTCTACTTCCGGGTGGAGGAAGCTCGAGATTACGGACTCCTGCCCAGGCGAGACGTGGAAGCTATGAAGGCCGGAGCGCGTCTGGAGCCCAATCCCTTGAAGCGGGACCCACGTGACTTTGCACTGTGGAAGCGGCAGGAACCGGGAGAGCCGTGGTGGCCATCGCCGTTCGGGGACGGCCGGCCAGGCTGGCACGTCGAGTGCTCGGCCATGGCTCACCGCTACCTCGGGACGGAGATTGATCTCCACGGGGGCGGACTGGACCTCGTGTTCCCGCATCATGAGAATGAACGGGTGCAGTCAGAGGCGGGGTACGGGGTTCCGGTCCACGTCCGCTTTTGGGTTCACAACGGCCTCGTTACCACGGACGGCACCAAGATGTCGAAGTCATTGGAGAATGGGGCGGATCTGGCCGAGCTGATACACCGCTACGGCGGGCCGGTGGTGCGCGGGTTCCTGCTGTCGGCCCATTACCGCTCCCCCATCGAATTCTCGCTGGAGGGGTTGAGCGAGTACGCCCGGGCCTACGAGCGCATCGAGCGGCTCCGGGAGGCAACCGCGGACGCTGCGCCCTCGGCACACGACCTGCCAGGCGAGGCCGGCGGGCGGCTGATGGCCTTTCCCGAGCGACTGCTCCAGGCCCTTGATCGCGATTTCAACACGGCACGCGCTTTCGCGGAGTTGTTTGACATGATCCGCGCGGCCAACTCGCTTATGGCGGGTCCGGCGGCGGACCGGGAAAATGCACGCGGATTTGCGCGCCGCAATCTGGAAGCGGCCGATAGAGCGCTGGGCCTGTTCGAACACGACGGGACCGCCATTTCCGGGTCGCTGCCGGACGACGTCCGGACCCTCGTGGAGCGTCGGGACGAGGCCCGGGCTCGTCGGGACTTCGCGGAGGCGGACCGTCTGCGCGACGCGATCAAGGCACGAGGATACCAGGTTGAAGACACGCCGGAAGGATCGGTGGCGCGAGCCGTCTCCGGTCGCCGTGGCTGATCAGGACACCCTGTCGGCCGAAAACCCCAGCCGGATATATGGCCGGCGCCCGGTGCTGGAAGCACTCCGGTCCGGCTTGCCCCTCTCCCGGATTTACATTCAGGACAGTCTCGCCGACAAGATGTCGTTGCGGGAGCTCAGCTTCAAGGCGCGCGAGGCTCATGTGCCCCTTTCGCAGGCTCCCAGGCGCCGCCTGGATGAGCTGGCGCCGACCGGACATCACCAGGGCGTCGTCGCCCTCCTCGCAGCGGTGGCCGCCAGGGACGAAGCGGATCTCGAAGGCCTCGTGGCCGGTGTCGCCAATGCACGGGTGCTGGTGCTGGACGGTGTCCAGGATCCCCATAACCTGGGCGCCATCGTGCGGGTTGCCGATGCGGCCGGCGTCTGCGCCGTGGTCGTGCCCCGACACGGCAGCGCCCCTCTTTCGCCGGCAGCTATGAAAGCCTCGGCCGGAGCACTAGCGTGGCATCCCGTCGTGCAGGTGACGAATCTATCCCGCACCTTGGAGTATCTAAAGACTCTAGGATTCTTTATCTGGGCGGCCGTTCCCGAGGGCCGCGTCCTTTACGATAAGGTGAGTTGGTCAGGCTCGGTGGCGCTGGTATTGGGTGGCGAAGGGCGCGGCATCCGCCCGCTCGTACTCCGCCATGCTGACGACACGGTCCGACTGCCCATGGAAGGGCGCATTCAATCCTTGAATGTCGGCACCGCTGCAGCGGTTTTCTTGTTTGAGATGCTTCGCCAGACGCGGTCCTGACCGCAAACTGGGACTTGCCACGAGAAACATGCGGGCCACATAATATGATTCAATGCGGCGGCCGGTCGGCTCCCAGCGTGGGTCAGACCCAGGTTTGGGAAATGGAGGGGGATTGGCGATGAGCATCAGTCCCCGGAGATTCCAGGATTACGATGAGATGCTCGACGAGGACATCGTTTTGATAGCCCGCGACGGCAGCATTGAAGCCCTGGAATATTTGATTAACAAGTATCGCAACTTCGTTCGCGCCAAGGCCCGTTCCTACTTCCTTATCGGTGCCGACCGCGAGGACATCATCCAGGAAGGCATGATCGGCCTCTACAAGGCCGTGCGTGATTTTCGCAGCGACAAGCTGTCCTCCTTCCGGGCGTTTGCGGAGCTGTGCGTGACTCGTCAGATCATCACGGCCATCAAGACCGCGACACGGCAGAAGCACATTCCCCTGAACTCGTATGTATCATTGAACAAACCGATCTATGAGGAGGACTCGGATCGCACGCTCATGGATGTCCTGTCGGGCATCAAGGTGACCGATCCGGAAGACCTCATTATCGATCGGGAAGAGTTTGGCGATATTGAAGAAAAGATGGGCGAGATCCTGTCGGACCTCGAGTGGAAAGTTTTGATGTCATACCTCGACGGCAGAAGCTATCAGGAGATTGCGGGCGATTTGAACCGTCACGTCAAGTCTATCGACAATGCGCTGCAACGCGTGAAACGGAAGCTCGAACGGTATCTGGAGTCACGCGGACACCGCATCCCCCAGGACTCATAACACCGGAGACTCTCCGGTGTTTTCCTTATGCGGGCGCGGTCGACTAGCCCGCGCGAGGGCGAAGCCATTCGCGCATGGCCAGGCGCCGGGCTCGCACCACATCCCGCAGTGCGCCCTCGACCTCCGCGTCAGGCACTGTCTCGCCCGCATACCAGGAGCGCTCGAGAGCCCGGACCGCCGGCAGTGCAAGTGGGCGAAGGCTCTCCGGCAGCGCCCAGAGCGTGTCCCGCAGGGTTCGTCCTTCGACGGTTCGTGTGCCCGTGAGCCAGTTGAGCTGGAGCAGGAGTCTCCAAAGCGCTCGCTCACGCATGGCGCGCCAGCGGGCCGTGCGGATGCGGCGCAGGAGCACGAGGACGGCTCCAACCAGCATGAGGGCCACAACCGTGGGCCAGATCACCGGCGCGAGGGGCTGTGGCGTGTGGCCGCGAGCATGACGCCCGACAGGCGGCACAACCGGGGGATGAGAGGCGGGGCTCGACGAATGCGAGTGCGTGGCGGGCGGCCCGTTCGGGGAGCCCTCCGGCAACGTGAATCCCGGGGTCGGATCCACCGGGATCCACCCGTAGGGGCTGACGTAGATCTCCGCCCAGGAATGTGCGTCCAGGGTGGAAATGACGTAGTCGTGATGACGGGGTTGATACGTACCGGGCGCGTATCCCACCACCCATCGGGCCGGCACGCCAAGGGTCCGCATCATCATGATGAACGCACTCGAAAACTGGTCGCAGTAACCCGCGTGGGTGACCAGCAGGAACTGGTTGACCGCGTTGGTGCCGCCTGGCTGAAAGTGAAAAGTGTAGTGCTCGTGCTGATCCAGGTAAGCTTTGATGTCCTCAGCCTCCTGCCACGGACCCGTAGCCTTGGCCGTGATCTGGTGGGCGAGGGTGCCTACCTGCGGTGAGAGATTGGTCGGGATCTCGAGATCCGGCGCGAGGCTGGCGGGCGGCGCCGTGAGGGGGGCACCTGCCACCGCCGTCAAGTTGATGGCAGGGACCTGCATGATTAGCTGGTAATACAAGTAGCCGGGACTGACAAGCTGCTCCCGGCCCTGGTACACCGTGCCGGAACGGGTGGACGACGCATCGACCACCTGAAGCGGTGTCCCGGTGTAGGCGATCGTGTTGACGGTGCTGCTTCCGAGCAGGAAGTCGAAGGTGACGTCCCAATTCGACACCGGGAACCCGCTGACTTGGGGGGGGAAGAACTGGTGGGCAAACTCTCCGACCGAAAACCGGTAAGCGCTTCCGGCCGGCGCTGACCAGTTCACGCCGTTGAAGTCGTTGTACACGGCTATCTGCCAGTACGCCGGGCCCGGCATGCCGGACACTGCCATCACCGGCTGGTATGTGGGCCGGACGGGATGGTTGATGTTGGTGTCCCCAATCCCCGTGCCGATGTTGAAGACATTCACGTCGTTGCCGAACCGGCCCTTGCCACCGGAACCATTGCCGGTCCCGGGACCGCTCCCGCCCAGTCTGGTGACCGTCGGATGCAGCACATGGCTCGGGCCGGCAGGCGTGTTCCAGCCAATCCAGAAGGGAGCCGCCACCAGGGCGGCCGCAAACAGGTACCAGCCCGTGCGGGGCGTCTCCGGGTTGCGGTTGGCGGACTCCGCGAGGTGCGTTTCGGCCAGGAGCCACAGTCCGAACAGCAGGTAGGCTGCGAGGGGAGCCTCGACGGACAGATTCCAGTACACGTGGTTGACGGCCAGCACCAGAATGCCCAGCACGAACAGCAGCAGTACGCGGGCACGGGTGACGGCCTGACGAAACACCAGCCATCCCAAAATAGTCGCTGCCACGATGAGGAGCAGACCCACGACCGCCGGCATATTGGCCCAGGCGGTGGGGTTCTCCGTGACCAGCACCGCAAACAGATGCCCCAGGGCGCCGAAGGAGGTCAGACCGGCCGGGCGCTGGATGACCAGCTCCAGCAGGACCGCGGCCGCGTCAGCCAGGAAAACCAGCACCCCGTTCGGCATCCATTCGGCGACCGCAAACGCAACCGGCAGCACGCTCAGCAAAAGCGGCACCGGAAAGCCGCCGGAATTCGCATACGGCCAGATGAGCGCCATGAGCCATGCGCCCAGGACCAGTTTCTCCATTCGCTCCCGATCGAACCGGCTCACAATCTGCCTCCGTAACTCAGCACGCGCGGCAGATCCTGAAGCGATTCCACGGAGGGACCGGCGTCGTGACGGCCCACATGGATGACCAGGGCCACGTGGGCCTGGCGGACGCGGACCCCGTTTGGTGCCCGCCCCGTCACCAGTACCGTGGCGGCAGATAACTGGGGGCCGGCAAACCGCAGGACCGGCTCGACCGGATCCGAGCGCCAACGGGCAGCCGCCAGTTCACGCATGAGAAGGACGCGCTGCACCTGCCCGGCGTCTGGCTCCACAACCAGGTCGCGGCCCAGCATGATGAGTCCCACGTCCTGGCCGCGATCGAGGCCGTACTCGATGAAGGAAGCCGCAACCTCCAGGCCCACTTCAAACTGGTGCGCCGTAAAGGAGCCGGACTGGTCAACCACGACCGAGAGCGCCGGAATGGTGAGCGGCTCAAACTGCTTGACCATGAAGGAACCCGTGCGCGCGGTGGTCTGCCAATGGATCCGGCTCAAGCGGTCACCGGGCACGTAGTCCCGGATGGAGCGCAGCTCACTCGATTCATTGGTCTGAAGGATCGCCAGGCGCAGATCTCCCTGCCACTCGCGGGGAAGAGCGTGCACCACCTGCAGACTGATGCGCCGTGGCCAGACTTCAAGCTCGTCGCGCCGCTCGATCTCCCGGGAGCGCAGGAAAAACCCGAAAAGATCCCCGGTGCCGACGGTCAGGGTCGTAAAGCGATATACGCCGCGGTTGACTGAGGGCAGCGCGTATTCCAGCACGAGGCGGCGCTGAAACCAGGGAAACACGAGGAACTCGGCGTTGGGCGCGCCCGGCAGTCCTTCCGGAACCTGGTCGAAGACCGTGAGATAAACCCAAGGCCACCACCGTGGCAGGCGCACCTGCAGGCGCACCGGCACCGTGTCACCGTGATCCACCGGGTGACCGGGAAGCTGCCGCTCCACCTGCACGCCCGACAACGGCGCGAGACCGGTCAGGAGTGCCAGGACCAGAAGCGTGACGGTGAAGCCAAGGATGTGGTACGCCAGCACGCCGCCCTGCACCCAGGCATATAGGAACGAGGCCGCGAGCGCATAGATGGGGAAACCGCGGCCGAGAGGCCGCCACCAGCTGGTGGGGCCGCGCCCGTTCATCCTCGAAAGTCGCCGGTCGGAGCGGGCGCCTTCTGGAGGATGTCGGACACCACGTCCTGCACCACCTGGTGGCTGTCGCGGCGACTGCCGCCGCGAGGAATGATGCGGTGGGTGAAAACGTCGGGTGCAAGGCGCCTCACGTCGTCTGGCACGACGTAGCGGCGGCCGCGCATGAGTGCCCAGGCTTGCGAAGCATGAAGCAGGGCGAGGGAGGCGCGGGGACTCACCCCAAGATAGATCCGTTGATGATCCCGCGTGCGCTCGACGATATGAGTGAGATAACGGAGCACGGGCTCCTGAACATCTACCTGGCGGGACTCACGACGCAGCTGCAGAAGCTGAGCCTGGTCCATGACCGGCGTCACCGCCGTAAACGGGTCGGTGTGGCGCTGCGCCTTCAGCAGCTGGTACTCTTCTTCGGTATCGGGGTATCCCATCCTCAGCCGAAAGAGAAACCGGTCCAGCTGGGCCTCCGGCAAGGGGAAAGTGCCTTCGTACTCGATGGGGTTCTCGGTGGCGACAACGCAGAACGGTTCTTCCATCGGATAGGTCTGACCGTCGACGGTCACCTGCTTTTCTTCCATGACCTCAAGCAGGGCCGACTGAGTGCGGGGTGATGTGCGGTTGACCTCGTCGGCCAGCACCAGATTGGCAAACACCGGACCCGATCGGAAGCGAAACTGGCGCTCGCCCGGGTCGTAAATGCTGACGCCGAGAATGTCAGAAGGGAGCAAGTCAGGTGTGAATTGAATCCGGGAGAAGCTTAAGTGCACGCTGGCCGCGAGCGTCTTGGCCAGCATGGTCTTGCCGACACCCGGCACATCTTCCAGCAGGACGTGACCGCCCGCGATCAGTGCGCACAGGAGGCGTTCGGCCACCGCGCGCTTGCCGACAATAACCTGGTCGATGTTGTCGAGCACCCGCGCGATCAGCGGATGTCCGGAGTCCAGCTCGTCCACCGTCATGTTCTTGCTCATGTTCACTCCTCAAAAACGGCGCGGCGCCTGGTATGGTTTCGGGACACTGCACCGGAGTTCCTGTTCGCTGCGGCATGGAAAGATCGGGACGGCGGACGACATTGAGCTCGTCGACTGCGCTATGGTATGATACGACCCCGAAAAGCTGGCGTAGCTCAATCGGTAGAGCACCTGATTTGTAATCAG
>JBMFXK010000089.1:0-8872 GCA_049964315.1 Clostridia bacterium
GGCGTCGCCCGCATGTAGGTGTCGTAACCGGTCTTCGGCACCCCCATCCGCTTCAGCACGTCCCCACTTGGGGGCGTGCGCCGGATTCGCTCCAAGGCGGCCTTGTAAGCGGGATCACGCGAACCCGGCGAGGTGACGACGAAATTGCGCATGGCTCGCTCCAGCACGTCCGGGTCATCACTGTCGGGCAGGCGCGGGCGCTCCAGCACCGCGGCCGGGTGATACCAGCGAGTCCAGGTGCTGATGACGGGGATGCCGCCCTTATAGAAGAGCCCGTTGTTCCCCTCGCAGCCGGGAATGTTGCCCACGCCGGCCCCGGGACTCATGGGCACGCCCGCCTTCAGCGCCGGGTGTCCTTCGGCCGCGACAACCAGTTGATTCTCGGCCGATGACGAGCAGCCAATGAGGCCGACCGAGCCATTGGACCAGTCTTGCTCCGCAATCCAGGTCAACGTGTCGGCACAGTCCTCGGCGCCCTGGGCGATGAGACCGTACGGGCCGTCGGACCACCCGGTGCCGCGCTCATTCTGAATGACGGCCGCCCAGCCCGCGGAGAACGCCTTCCGAAACACGTTGTAGCCCAGCCGGTGCGTGGCTGGGTTTTGGTAAGGCGTCCGGACCATGATGGCCGGTACCGGGCCTTCCGCCCGTGGCCGGACGATAACCGTTGCGAGACGAACACCGTCGCGCACCGCAAGCATCCGATATTCGACGATATATTTGTCGCCGGTCGCGCCGAGCTCCTGGAGATGGGTCTCCAGCCCCGTGGGCGCACCATAGTGAAGCTCCAACATGTTCGGGTCCATCGTCAAATGATCCGCATCCAACTCTTCACACCTCCGGTTCTGGTCCGAGTTCCAAGTCTCGAGCGGATTTGCGAAGCCATACACGGCGGCGCAACGTGCGGGATGCTTGGCGGCGTCCCGTAGACAAGGGCCGTAATGCTCCCCATCCAAGCATTCGGGATGTGACGGGGACTCCCTCTCGGCTCAAGGGAACGTCGGCGCCGGAGACGGACAGCGCGTGCAAGGTGTCAGGGAGCACGGCGCAAGTGGAGGCGGCTAGGACTACGCCTGCGTAAGGTGTCATGTTCGTTTGGAGCGGAGAAAAAAGCCACGGTGGGCGTGACCTGAGGACGTTTCCAAACAAGGGATGACGAGGAGATGTCGAGAGGGCGGCCCTGATGTCCGCACCTTGCACATCCGCGCCAAGAGTCCGGGCCTTTCTTACACGGAGACGCCAACCGGTTCGTCAAGGGTCCGGGGGGACGGCTTGGTTTCAGGCAGGGTCAGCCACGTAATCAGGCCCCCGACGAGCGCCACCACCGCAAACACGGTGATGGTCCATCCAAGGCCCCGACCCGCTCCAAAGAACCCGAACAACAGCACACCGGCCACACCACCCACACGGCCCAGCATCTCGGCCTCTCCCTGGCCGGTTGACCGGACCGCAGTGGGAAATCGCTCTGCGGTTGTGATCACGGTCGTCTTGTCGGGACCCATGGCCCCAAACGCCAGGGCCACCGTCAGAAGGACACCTGCGACGGCAATGGGCAGGCGGCCACCCAACGCCAAGACCAATCCCAGGGGCAGCAGGGCTATTCCTCGGCCCAGAAAGCCCGTCAACTGGAGGGGACGACGACCCCACCGGTCAATGACCAGAACAGTGGCCGCACCGCCGGCGAGACTGAGAGACTTCACGACAATTGATATGGCCCCGCTCTCACTGGCACCCGCCACCCACAGCAGACTCACGATCAACGGCAGGAACAGCGTCAGGCCCTGGCCCGTCACCTGATGCAGAAACCAGCACACGGCCGATGAACCCGCATCCTTTAAGGCGTCAAGCCGGAGCACCTGCCTGCCAATTCCCATCAGGGACTTAAGGTGGGCACGCTGCCAGGGTGCCGACTCGGGCAGGGCCCGCCGCGCCACCAGCACCCCTGCGCCGAGGACCGCCCCCACCACCAGCACCCACCGGAACCCGTCCGGGCCGGTCCGCACCAGGAGTGCGCCCGCCCCGTAGGCAATTACCTGACCGATGTCATTGATCAGCAGGACAAAGGCCATTGTGGCCCCTCTCCGCGCGGCCGGGATCGCCTCCGCCAGATACGGGAAGACGACCGCGAAATCCGCCCCGATACCGAGCCCCATGACGCCACGCCACAGCAGGAGGCTGCCGTAGCCCGAGGAGAGTGCCGCCAGGACGGCGGCCAGTACGAAGGTAGAAAAATCGAGTAAAAGGAGGAGCCGCCGCCCGAAGCGATCGGCAAAAAGCCCGGCCAGCAGGCTTCCCACCACCGAGCCCACCAACGGAGCCGCGGTGAGATTCGCCGTCTGACTACTGGTAAGATCCCAGAGGTGCTTCAGGTGCACCAACACGACCGAGATGGCGGTCACGTCGTAGCTCGCCGCCAGGAGACCCAGGGCGGCCATCCACGCTGCACCTGTCATCACCATGGGCCAACGCATGCCATCGCCTCCTGGAATTCGGCTTCGCTACGCCCCGGGGACTATCCTCCTGGCCACAACCAGGTAGTAATGCGCCTGGGCGTCTCCGCGCAGGATTCAGGGCGGGACCGTCAGGGCTGAACGTTTCGGCAGCGTGAAGCGGGGTAGCAGGGCGGCCAGGCCGAGGCCCACGCCCAAAAGAAGGGCAACCGTGATCCAGGGTCTGGTTAACAGCCCCATGACCACCACTGCACCGAGGACGAGGGACAACAGCCACTCAATCGTCACGCGCCGGGCAAGCCGGTGGATGAACCGGTGGTCATCGCGCTGCATTGCACGTACTCCCGGGTGCTCGCAGAGCCGACACGGGTGCCGAAAGGTTCGGGTCTTGAAGTCTCCGCCGGCCATGTCAAAGGCCGCATTCGACGGGCGCCTCGCGCCACCTGCCCCTCAACTGAACGGCCCGGCCCTTACCCCATGTGTGCGGGGACAGACCGAGGGTATGGCTCCCCACGAACCGCCTGGACGACCGCACACCTGGGTCGTGACCCCATTTCTGCTGGGATTATCCATCGATCCAGGAAATGTGTCGCCGGGTGTCGAACGCCTTCCAACTGTGAGTGGGCTGGCCGCCAGCGTTGCCCAAGAAAGTCAGGAGGTCGTGTATGAGCGACGTGGCCGCTGAGTCGAAGCCTGCCGCACCCCCCCGCCTTCGAGAAATCCTCAATCCGAAACTGACTGTGCTCTTCGCCGTGGATGCCATCCGCACACTGGCGAACTACATGATGGCCCCGTTTCTCGCGCTCTACTTTCACCTGGTGCTGGGGTTCTCGCTGGCAGAGAGTGGGCTTTTGGTCGCACTCGCGTTCCTTTCCGGCCTGGCGCTTGGTGTGGTGGGCGGATTCCTGGCCGATCGCTTTGGCCCGGTGCGGGCGCTGGTGGTGGCCAGTATCGCCTCGGCCGCGCTGATTACGAGCCTGGGCTTTGTTCCCGCACACGCCCTCATCCTCACGGCTGTCGTGATGGCGGCGTGGGGCGCGCTGAGGCCGGTGGGAAAGAGCACGATCGACGGGCTCGCCACCAAGCATGCGGCGCCTGAACACCGCGGCGCGGTGCAGAACTATCTGTACTGGATCGCCAATGCGGGGGTCCTGGTCGGCCTGCTGCTGGGGGCCGAGGCCCTCGGCGCCGGGCGGAGCGCCCTGCCGCTGTTTATCGTGGCGGCCGTGTATGTGGTGCTGACCATTCCGATTTACGCCGTCTTTCGCGACGACTTAAGCCCCAAGTCCTCAGGGGAGGCACCGACCCGCGGCATTGGCGCCACGGTGAGCCTGCTGGTGCACGACCGGGCCCTCATGATGGCAGCGCTTTCCATGCTGGCCGCCATTGTCGTGGAGGCGCAGCTGAGCTCCACGGTGCCGCTGGACCTGGCGGCGCATTTCCAGAATGGTACTCAACTGTTCGGGCCGATTTTGGCCGTCGACACCGTGGTGGTGGTGGCCGGGCAGCCGCTGCTGACGCGGATCACCGCCCGCTTTAAACCTACCTGGGTGTACTTGATAGGAGCGTTGCTGGCAGCGGGCGGTCTTGCGTTCGCCGGGCTCGATGGCACGGTGGCGGCATGGTTTGTCGGCATGGGGATTTATGGCGTGGGCGAAGTGCTGTGGGCCACACAGCTGAACCAGGTGCTGGGCGAACTGCCCGTGCCGGGGCGGGAGGTGCTCTACTTCAGCGTCATTGGCATGGCCCAGTATGGGGCCATGTTCCTCGGACCTGCGGTGGGGCCGGCGATGCTCGGAATCGACCCGGCCGTCCTGTGGTTCGCCCTCCCCTTCGTGGCGGTGCTGGGATCCTGGGCGTTTACGGATGCCACCACCGCGTTGAAGCGGCGGGCCGCGGCCACGCAGACCGTGGAGGTGCGGGCCGCCGGTTATGCCGCCCCGGAGGAAGCCGCGGCCCCGCTCGCGGAGGTGCCGACCTTCCAGGGAACCGCCGCCATGCTGCCGATTGCGCGCGTCTCCGAGATCGCGCTGTTTGGTATGGCGGTAAAGGCCACGCCCATCGTGTTCCTGGAGTCGGCGGCGCCGGAGGAGCGGGAGCGGATCTGGAGCTACGGAACGACGGCGCCCATCGCCGCCGGCGAGGTTCTCGTCACCGCGGGGTCGAGCGAACGGACGCTGTACCTGGTGGAAGACGGCGAGTTGGAGGTGCTGGTGGGGGAGGCCGGGCGGGAGCGCCGGCTCACGGTGCTGAGTACCGGGGCGGTGTTTGGGGAGCAGGCGTTTGTGGACGGGCAGCCGCGGTCGGCGTCCATCCGGGCCACGGGGCCGTGTGTGGTGCGGCAGCTCACGTGGGCGGGGTTCGAAACCCTGTCGGCGGAGGCGCCGAAGCTGGCCGAGCTGCTGCTGTGGGATCTGGCACGGGTGGTGTCGGAACGACTCCGCCGGACGACCCAGGCGCTCACCCTGCTGTCCGCGTGACACCACGCGAGCGGGGAACCGGCTCCCCTTAATGGGGGCGGGCGATGGTGCGTCCGCTCGCCGGCTCAGCTGGGGGCGGCCGACCGACGGCAGGCGCGCTCGGCGAACTGTCCAGCCCGCCGTCATCGCGAGCCTCCCCTGAGCGGCAGAGCGGCCGTCTTACGTCCCGTGCCCCGTGTACGGCGACTCCGGTGCGTGCGGCACTAGGGGCCGGGCAGCCCTCACCCCCGGATAGTGGCCCGGTGGCGGCCCAACCCTCCCCAAACGTCCGAACGGTTTTCACCGATTCTCGGCGACGCCACCGGGCTCGGCTGGCCCCCCTCGCTATTGCATGCCGTATTGGCAGCCTGCCGCAGATCGCGAGACTGTACTACCGGCCAATGCGCGCAGGTCGCGGGCTCCCTACACTTTGCATGTCACCGACTTCCGTGCCGGGGGGAACCGTCGTGAGCCATCGCGCGCCCATCCTGTCCCTGTACGCTGCCAATGCCATTTCCCGGGTCGGAGATGTGCTCATGCTGCTGGCCCTGCCCTGGTTTGTCCTGCAGACGACCGGGAGTGTAGGGCTCACCGGCCTCGTGGCGGCAGTTGAGGCCGCCGGCGTCGCCGTAACCGGCATTTCGGGAGCTCTTCTGGTCGATCGCCTAGGTGCAAAGTGGTCAAGCGTGCTGAGTGACGCGGCCAGCGGCGTCATCGTGCTCGCGGTGCCGGCGTTGTATGAACTGCACCGGCTCCCGTTTCCGTTGCTGCTGGGGCTGGTCTTTCTGGCCGGCGCGTGCGCCACCCCCGGAAGTATTGCCCGTCAGGCCCTGGTACCGGGACTGGCGGAACGAGCCCGGGCAAACCTCGACCGGGTCAATACGGTAATTGACGGGGTGAGCCGCGTGGGGACTCTCGTGGGTGCCCCCCTGGCCGGTCTCCTCATCGTCCTGATTGGCACCACCAACCTCTTCACCCTCGACGGCATTAGTTTCCTGGCATCGGCGGTGATGATTGGCGTGTTCGTCAACGGGATGCAGCGTCCGGACCCAGAAGCGTCAACGCTGCGGGAGTCGCTGGCGCATCTGCGAGAAGGGCTCGCGTTCATTCGCCGCGAGCCGCTCATCCGCAGTCTCATGCTCGTGATCATGACCACGAACCTGCTGGATGGGGGTCTCTACGCAGTGCTGGCACCTGCGTACATCCGCGCGACATATCACAGCGCCATCCTGTTCGGTGAGTTAAGTGGGGCACTCGGCCTGGGCGCCGTCGTCGGCACCATCCTCTACGGCCTCTGGGGATACCGGCTTCCGCGCCGCGCCACGTTCGCAGCGGGGTACATCGCCGCTGGCGCCCCACGCTTCTGGGCCATTGTCTTTCTGCCCTTCCCCCCACTGATGCTGCTCGCCACCGCCCTGGTTTCGACCGGCATCGGCCCCGTGAATCCGGCCCTCCACACCACCCTCTATCAGGTCGTGGAACCGCGCCTGCAGCCCCGCGTGTTCGGTGCGCTTACCACGGGCGTCACCATCGGAACGCCGATCGGCGCGCTTCTGGCGGGGGCTCTAGCCACAGTGTGGTCTCCCTGGGGCGCCATCGTGATTTTCTCCGGCCTCTACCTCGCCGCGACCGCCTCCCTGGTCGTCAATCCAGCCCTGCGGTCCATGGCGCGGGTCGACGAACGATCCGCACTGGGCGTGTCGTGACCGGGCCATGCCGGTGACTGCCACCCAAAGCGCGCGATGGCGGACGGCTTAAGCCGTCCGCCTGTCCGTATCACGGTAGAGCGCAAACGACACCGCAACCTGCCGGGTCAAGCTGGCTAACTCCCCTGATCCATGTCCGTCGCGATCGCCCAAACGTTGCCGTCCGGGTCCTGAATGCTGGCGGTCCTCATTCCCCAGGGACGATCCTCCGGGCCGTTCAGAAGCGGGATGCCCTTGGAGGCCAGTTCCTGGCACACGGCGTCGACGTCATCGACGAACATGCCGTACACCTGCCGGGGTCCATTATGGGGAGACCCGACCGTCGCGGGGGCGATCTCCTGGGCCGCCGATCGTGTGGCGAGGCGCACGTAGGTGTTGTCCAAACGCAGCGTCACCCCGGTGTCGTCCTCGTGCAGAGGCGTCAGGTCGAAGGCGCGCGCGTAGAAGTCCTTCGCGCGCGCCTTGTCCTCGACGAACAGAGTGATCGCACTAAGCTCTTTGGGCCAGCTGCTCATTTCCTGACGTTCCTTTCCCTTGATGCTGTCACAGGACCGCCGCGGCCGATGGCCTGGGCACGGCCCGTCTTCCTGCAAATCCTCGGGGCGCCCGAGGCAAGCGCGATCGTTCCCCCATTTGCCCGGCCGACACACATCTCCATGACGAATCACGCCGGGCATACTCATCGCCCGAACGTCAGACGCTTCCTCGACGGGTGACCGCTGGGAAGTGGTGTCTCAGTCGCGGGCCGCCACTGACACGACTGGTGGGACTGGCGGACGCCCTCCATAGCACCGGACAGGGCTCATCGATGCGCACCTCGCCGCCACCTTTCCCCAACAGCAACAGGCTTCCCGCTCCGGGCCGGCCGGCCAGAAGGAACCCGCACCGCGAACTCGCATGATTGTGGCGGAGTGGCGGTATGACTCCCGGTCACCTCCGGCCACGCGTCCACCTCGACGACTGCGGCCATAACCTGTCGTCAGGTCTCGCACCCCAGCTGACCGGGGACTGCAACGAAGCCGTGGAGCCCTCTGGAAGACGACCGGTGCGCTCTATCACCACTTCGGATCCAAAGCCGCTGCGGCGACATCGTACGCACGGAAGTGGAGCACCGCCTGCTGGGCCGCATGGCCGGAGCCCGTGCGACCGCGCCGGCCTCGCTTCCTCACCGCTCGTGGTCGGCTTCGACGCCCCGATCAAGCTTCACGCGGCGCCCATGCTGTCCGAGAAAGCCCTTCTGCCGGCCACGACCTCCTGCGGGAAACCATCGAGCGCTGGAGGGCGAACACGGCCCGGGCGTGGGACGGATGGTGATGGGCGTCTGGCGACAGGCGCTCAAGGAAGCCGCAGCGGGCGGACCCGAAGAGCATTGGCGGGCAGCGCTCCCCCGCATCGCCGAGGGCATCGAGCACTCCCGCCCGGGTGACGTCAGGGCCGCCCGCGGTTCCCGTGTCCCGGCCGCCTTCGTACTGATGGAACCAGCGGGGCATCGGTATGCAATCCCGTCTCCCCCAGCCGGTCAGCTGGTGCAGCATGGATCGGCATGGCCGGCAGGTCCCGATGCCCGGGAAGGTCCCGGCAGCTCGACGCGCAGCGTCCATGCCCAGCAGATGCTGCGTCCCTTCGCTCGTGTGGCCGGTACGACTAACAGGCGTGTTGGCAGGACCGGTCCGGACGAGCCGAGAATCCGGCAACCAGAGCCGACGAAGGGGGTATCACCGTGCCCGACGAAATCGCTCCGACCGAACGCATATCCGGCAGTGGCGAGGCCGCCGCAGGGATGCTCAGCCGACCCACGGGCGCCCGCGAGCACGAAGGGAGGTTCGGCACCCGCAGCCTGCGCTATGAAGCGCGGCTGGAAGAGACTGAGGTGCCGGACAGCGGCGGCACCCCCGGCGCCCAGTTCGTATCGTTCAGCTACACCGCTTTGGGGGAGGATCCGCGCACGCGCCCGGTGACGTTCGCCTTTAATGGCGGACCAGGTTCTGCGTCCGTGTGGCTCCACCTGGGTGCGCTCGGCCCCCAGCGCATCGCGGACAGCGACTCGCTCACGCCCCGCCAGGTTCCGCCTTTCCATCTTGTCGACAACCTCGACAGCCCCCTCGACGTCACTGACATCGTGCTCATAGACCCCCCGGGCACGGGCTACAGCCGACTGCTGGATGAGGAGAAGGCGTCCGATTTCTACGCCCCCGAGCCGGACGCTCGGGCCGTGCTGCAGTTCATCTCCACGTGGTGCCGCCGCCACCACCGCGAG
>JBMFXK010000090.1:0-8825 GCA_049964315.1 Clostridia bacterium
TCTTGCGCTCGTCGGCCTGGTGCGAAGCGGGCCTCGCGCCCAGCGCTCCCACGCTCCGGCGATTATTCGACTCATGGGACGCGATTCGAACATTCATCAGCGACCACAGCCACGTCGCTTCGTCAGGGCCAAAACGTTACACGTGTCACGTTTGGGGGAGGAGATCTACATGGCGCGTTGGACGTCGCCCCGTCCCATCTTGCAGCGGACTATGGCCTATCCGAGCATCTGGCCGCTGCACGACCCCACGGTAGGGCGTATGGGGAGCCCAACCGGACGGTGAGGGACCGCGCCAGAGTTTCTGGCTCAGCGGCATTCCCTCCCGCATATCGACGACTTGCGAGAGATGCACTTACGGTCATGCAAAAATGCTATACTACATCTAGACACGAACAGGAGAGCGCGGTGGTGGGAGGTGTCAGGTCCGGTGGTCACGAAGGCTCTTCCGGCGGATGCTGACACGCTCCTCATCCGACGGGTCGGGGATTTGATCGACCCGCGTGTGGTCCATGCGGTACCCGTCGAGGTGCCGTCCTCGGAGTCGTCACAAGCCGTGGTGCATGCGGTTGCTGGTTTTCTGGTGGAAGCGTGGCGTGACAGTCGTCTTCGTTCGTATTCGCCCGAAAGGGGAGAGGCGCCATCGAGACCGACCGCCCGCTCCGTTGTGCCGCACTCTACCGTGTAAGCACGGCCCGCCAGGTTCGCCGTGATGCGGACACCGACGAAACTCTCCCCGTCCAACGCGCCGCGATTCGGCGCTTCCTGGCTGACGTACAGCCTACGTGGACTCTGGTGGAGGAATACGCGGAAGAAGGCGTTTCGGCCTACCACGCGGGCTCTGCGGACCGTGATGTGCTCCAAGATGTTATCCGGGCGGCCGCGCGTCACCAGTTCGATGTCCTCCTGGTGTTCAAGGCGGACCGATTGTCGCGCCAGGCACTTGAATATCCTGTGCTGTTGGCCCAGCTACAGCGCGCGGGCGTGACCGTCATTAGTGTGGCAGATAGTCCTGGCGGCCGCGCCCTGCAGGTCGAAGGTCAATTCGACAAACTTCTGCGCTTTATCGAAGGGTGGCAGGCGGAGACCGAGTCCTACAACACGTCCATCCGCGTGTCGGCGGCGATGGAGCAGATGGCACGTCAGGGCCGCTGGACAGGTGGCACGCCGCCGTACGGTCTCCGATACACGCCTGGGCGCGCAGGGGCGGTCCCCCTGGAAATCGAGCCCGACGAGGCCGACTTGCTCCGGCGCATGTACCATTGGTACCTCGACGACGGGCTGGGATCCATCGCGATCGCTACCCGCTTGAACGACGCCGGCTATCGGGCGCGTCAAGGTGGGCCGTGGTCGGCGTGGCAGGTCCGGCGCGTGATGCAAAACCCTGCCATTACCGGACGGCTGCCCTACGGGCGGAAGAAGCTGAGTCCCCGTGGCAATCGGGTCATGAAGCCGCGGTGTGAGTGGGACTCCATGATCCTGGGCCCGCTGATCCCGGCTCTGGTGATTGTTTCGGTGGAGGATTACGAGGCGGCCCTCGACAGGATGGGGGCCTATAACCGACCCAAGCCCGGTTCCGGCCCCCACCACACGCGGGCGGACCTCGGCGCGCTGCTGTTTACGGGCATGGCGCGGTGTGCAGGGTGTGGGGGCCCCCTTGTCGTCAAGTACGGTCACTCGTGGGTTCGCACCAAGACCCGTCACTACAAGATTCCGCGGCTGCAGTACGTCTGTCTTACGTCTCGAGAGCGAGGCCCGGCCGCGTGTCCCGGCCAGCACAACTTCAGTCAGGCCAAGGTCGAGGGGGCGCTCGTGCCGGCCATCCTCCGGATGCTGGGGCAGCTCGACCGGGACAGCGTCGTGGAGGAAGCCCGGCGCATTGCGGAACAGAGCCTGTTTCAGCGACGGACGCGGGCGGAACTGGTCCGGCGTCAGCTCGCGGAGGCCCTCCGCGTCCAAGGCGGGTGGCTCGAGCGCTTGGATCGGTTCTTGGCGGACCCGGGAGCGAGCCTCTATTCGGAAGCGGTGCTCGCCGAGCGGGTTGCCCAGGCCGAACAGCGCGTGACCGCGTTGACCGCAGAGGTGGCGAAGACGGAGGCGGCCGACGCGACGCTCGCCGCGCAGCTCGCCGACCTCGAACAGTTCCTCGCGGATACGCAGGCATGGTGGGCGCACTTCCTCGACGCGCCGCGACCGCGGCAGAAGGCCCTGCTCGGCCAGGTGGTCGACCATGTCGTCATTGGGCGCGAAGGCTTCGAGATTCATTACCGGATCGACCTAGCACGCGTCGGCGACCGTGTCACTGCCCCGGCTCTCGAATGGCACAGCGCACATGGGTGGCAGACAGGGTAGGGCACAGTTGGGCTCCCGTGGTAAAAGCCTCAGTGGACGCTCCCGTCCATGTCGATACTGTGGGCGTTATCGAGGTTAGTAGGGGACTACCCGGCCATCCCGGATCCCTCAGTACCGTGCACAGTCCCGGAGCGGGGCTGGCCACCATCCATCGCATTGCGCGGGCGGCGCTGCGTAATCCTTCCGCCATGCCCTATCCGTCTCTGCTGGAGGAAGTGCGCGCGGCGGTGCAGCTGGTCGTGTTCCTGGCCCGCGATGCGCGGGGACGGCGCGTTGTGTCGGCCATCGACCGCGTGACGCCGGAGGTGATCCAGCCCGTTTTCGTGCGCGAGCGGGAGCTGCTGGTGCGGGTGGAGGGCCGGTGAGCTGGACGGACGCCGCCGCGGCGGCCTTGCTGGCGCTGGCGTTTCGGTCGGCCGGGCTGGAGTGCGGGGTGCTGGCCCTCGTGGGGGCCGTGCTGGGCGGACCCGCCCTCGCGGTGGCCGGCCTAGTGGCCGGGGTGGGCGCGCACCAGGCCCTGTCGTACCAGGGCTTCCGACGGCGCGAGGAGGCTGCGCGGCTCGACGGGGAGGCGACCCTCATGCGCATCCGGCAGCGCGTCCGGGCGGGGCAGCCGGTGACAGCGGCTATCGAAGACGCGCTCGGGGGGCGGGGGGCGAGTGAGGTGGACGGGGTGCTCGGTCTCTTGGTGTCGCGGATGCCGCGCACGCTGCGCGCCTCGGCCGGGGCCCTCTGGCGGGCCGCGCTCGCACGAGGCGGGCGCGTGGATCGCCTGGTGGAGATGCTGCTGGTGCAGATCCGCACCGAGCGCGCCCTGTCCGACCAGCTGGAAGCTGCCCTGGCCGGGCCGCGCGGTACGGCTGTGCTCCTCGCGGCGGCGCCCTGGGTGGCCGTGGTGGGACTGCGGCTGATGGTGCCGACGTTCTTTCAGATCCTGACCGACACGCTGCCTGGCGTCCTCGCGGTCATCGCGGTGGCCGGGGTTCAGAGCGTGGTGTTCTGCCTGCTCTGGCCGGCGGGGGGTGTCCGGTGAACGCCATCCTGGCTGCGGTTGCGGTGGTGCTGCTGCTCGAGGGGCTGCTGGATCGGTCTTGGCGGCGGTTTACCTGGCCGCTGGTCAGCATCGGGCTGGCCGCGGACCACGCGCTGCTCGCGGCGGCGGTGGGGGGTGGCCTGGCCGTCACGCAATGGTGGCCCGATCGCGTGGATCGGTACCCAATGCGGCTCGCTCTCGGCCGTTACTGGGAAACCGTGGCCTTGATGGGGACCGCGACCCTCGGGGTGCTGGAGGCCCTGGAGGCCGCCCTTCCCCCGGACGCGCTGGGGCAGGACCTTCAGGGCGTGCTGATGCGGATGGTGGAGGGGTCGGCGGAGCCCTTTCGCTTGTTTCTCGAACAGTATCCGGTGATGGAGGCGCACCGGGTGGCCCAGCTCATTGACCGCGCGTGGCACGACGGGTTGGACCCGGAAGCAGCCTTTGAGGAGGCCCGGGGCATGCGGGCGGCGCTGGCCGAAGAGCGACGGCTGGAGTTGGGGAAAAAGCCGCTCTATGCGTCGGTACTCCCGGCCGCGCTCCTTTTCTCCCTACTGCTCATCCTGCTGGTGCCGCTGGGGACAGAATTGGCCCGGACGTGGCTCAGACTCTGAGCGGCCGAGGTTGGACCCAAGCCCGGTTGAGTCCGTATATGAATGAATCAGGGGCGCAACGATGTCTACGTCCACCCCTGGGGACTCACCGCTAGTGGCGGTCAGCCGAAACGCTTCGGGCGTACCGGTGGAGATTGTGAGTCAAGACCCCCACCGCGACCCGGTTCCGGCCGAACTGTTGGAGCCTCTTTGATCGGCCGCACCCGGGCCCCTACGTCCCCCGTCCGGCGGCGGGCAGAGCGTTACGACGGGTTCACGGACTGGGCGATGCACACTCGCACCTGTCACGGGAATACCCAACGAGGACGCCCGCACCAGGTGGCCGCCATCGGTTGACCCTGCGCCGAGATGGCGATGATCCATTGCAGGACGCGGCCTTGGAACAGGGCTCCTCTCCAGGTGGCGGTGAGGATAACGGCGCTGGCCGGGGGGTGGCCGTGCAGTCCATAGTCCATGAAGCCCTGGCTCTTGGCGATCCTCACGAACGTGGCCCGGCTTACCACGGCGGTGGTGCAGGTGCCGCGAAACACGCCCCCGTGCGGTACCGGCACCCCTGGGGGATGGGCGAGGTGAATGAGGCAGGCCCGTGTGCCGGGCGCGCGGGGAAACATCCGGATGTGTGGGAGCCCCCTGACCACGGAGCTCTGCCAAAAGCCGGCGGGTATCGGCGCTCCCGTACTGGCCGGGACAGCGATGGTGCGGCCTTGCACGCCGTACCACGCGCCACCCGCCAGGGTCAACACCACCGCCAACGCCGCGAGCCAACGCCAGCCGTGAGGCATCCAAGGCGGCCGATGCAGTGTACGACCGTGTTTGACCCTCATCAGCATCCCTTCCGGGTCGCCAGGGAAACGGCGGTCCACTTCCGCGGCGAGCGATGTCAGGTCTTGCTCGAACGTGCGCTCACTCCGTGGCATGGCGCGTTCCTTCCGCATCAAGATAGTCCGTCCGCAGGCGGCTGCGTGCCCGGAAGAGGCGGCTCTTCACGGCCGTGATCGATACGCCAAGCATGGTGGCCATAACATGGACCGGCAGATCGGCGATGTAATGGAGGACAATGACCTCGCGTTCCCGCCACGACAACCGGCCGACCAAGTCCATTAGTTCCACCGCCCCTTCGAAGCGCCCCGCCTGGGGGTCTCGACTGCGGACCAGAGAGCGCTCCCGATGCCATCGGCGCCAGCTTTCCCGCACCACGTTCCGGGCTATCAAATGCTCCATGACGCATCGATCCAGGTCCTCGAGAACCCCGGGACCGTCCATGTATCCTTGGGCAAAAGCATCACTAACGGTCAGACGATCGCCCCACCACGGATCCAAGCTACCCACCTGAACGGGCCACCAGCTGATTTCGCGGGCTGGACGGTACATAATCCGTGGTCACTCATCTCAAGGAGCTCTGGTTTGACGCCTCCACCAAACGTATCAGGTGCTCGGCACCAACGTGTTCCGGGCCGACGTGAACGGCGTGGCTGCCAGCCTGATCCACTAGAAGGGCCCCGGGCTCTTTCTGGCCTTGGGGCATACATGGCCGCGAAAGTCCAAAAGCGTGAGCTCGCCCCCGCTCGTTCCGGTGCCGGGCCGAGCCTTTGTTTGGGGAGAGGGAACCAACATGCGCATCGCGCTCTACGCCTGGGTATCGACGCGCGACAAGGATCCACTGTCGGAGACCCAGCTGCGCCAGTTCCGCCAGGTCGTCGCCTAGCAACCGTGGATAGTGGCGGGGGGGAGTATCTAGACCAGGCCAGCGCCTCGGATCAGCGGAGGCGGGCCGCCTGGCGACGACTTCTGGATGATGCGGTCATTGGGGCTTCAACGCCTTCCTTGTCCGGCGGCTGTACCCTGCCTTTCGGTCCGTCCTCCACATCGACCAGACCTTGGAGGCCTGGGACGCGTCGAACATCGGGTTCCTGAGCGTGCAAAGGGGCTTCGATACCACTACCGCGTTAGGCCGCCTGCTCGTGAACCTCCTGGCCAGCCGCGCGGAATTCGAGCTAGAACTCACCGGCGAGCGCGTCGTGGCGGGGATGGCACGGGCGAAAGCCCAAGGCAAAGACATCGCGTGGTCGCGCGGCCTGGATCACCCGACGCTCCGGCAGGTGTGGGACCAGCTCGCGCCGTGCATCGCCGCCGGGTGCCTCTCGCGCGGGGAGGCGACTCAGCTCCTGGGGTGCGGGGACGCGACGGTCCGGCGGCTGTTGGCGGCGCAGGATGAGCGGCGAAATCGATACGAGAGAGACCTACTGCACTCGCCCCTGGCAGGACTCTTGTCTCTCGGCCCCGAAGTTCATTCTTCACCGCCCAGGGAAGGGAGTCGGCCATGGACGCAGAACTCAAAGGCTACTTGGATGCTTTCCGCCGCGATGTGGCGCAGCAAATCGCCGCCGCCAACCAGAAGATGGACATGCTGAACACGGAGACCCGTCAGGAATTGACGGTACGCATGGAACAGTTGAACGTGGAGACCCGCCGGGAACTACGGGTCCTCCTCGAAGACATGCGCCACGAAGTTCGCTTGGTGGTCGACGGGGTCATCACCGTGCGCGACCAGCTAGGCCGGATTCTCACCGACCACGAAGCCCGCCTCACCGCCCTCGAACAGCGCCAGTCATCCTGACCGACGGCAGCTCTCCACAACGTGGCAGCCGGAGGCCGAGCGGGTGCTGATCGCCAACAACCCTGCTGCGACGACAGGTCACCGACCCCATGGTCAAGGCCCGGCTCATTCGGCTCACAAACCTTCGGCCACGATACTCGAAGTTCCGAGAGTCGGCCTCACGGATCGCTTGGACGGCCTGATGATGGCGAATCCCACCCATAAGACCTCGCGTCAACACCAGGTGGTCCAGCTCATCGACCGCGCGTGGCACGACGGACTGGACCCGGACGCGGCATTCGAGGAGGCCCGGGGCATGTAGGCGGCGCTCGCCGAGGAGCGCCGGCTGGCGGTGACGAAGCGGCCGCTCCCTGCGTCGGTGCTCCCGGCCGCGCTCCTGTTCTCCCTGCCGCTCATCCTGCTGGGGCTGCTGAAACTGGCGCAGATGTGTCTCCGACGCTGAGCCGCCCAGTTTGAACCAAATCCCGGTCGAGTTTGCATATGAGTGAATCAGGGGCGAAGCGATGTCGACGCCTAGCCAGGAAGATTATCTGGAGGCGATCTGGATCCTGGTGCAGGAAAAAGGGTATGCGCGGGTGAGCGACATCGCTGAGCACCTCGGCATTCAGGTGGCTTCCGTGAGCCGTATGGTGAAGCGGCTGGCTGAAGATGGACTTCTCAGCCGGGAGCGCTATCGCGGCTTCAGCTTTACACGGGACGGGGCCCTGCAGGGCCAGGCCCTCTATGAACGGCATAAAACGCTCGAAGCCCTGGTAAACGCGCTCCAGCTCGGGCCCCCCGCGCGCGTCTACCAGATAGTAGAAGGCATCGAGCATCACTTCGACGCAGAGGCCGTTCGCCGGTTGGCCCGTCTGGTCCATTTCATTGAGACGCACCCCACGTGGTGGGCGCAGTACACACAGGCCGCAGCCCAGGACCACTGACATGGCAAGCGTCCCCGAGGTAGGCCAGGACGCCGCCATTTCGAACTTCCACGCGCGGGCCTCATGTCCGGATCGGCTTGGGTCCACACGCTTACGCGGCACCTCTGATGATCTAATGCATCGTCAGTTCCATTCCCTGGCAGGGAAATCGCCTCCTCTCCCGGAAACTCCTTCCAGAAGTGAGGGGAGCGTGATGGGACAACCGCTGTCTGAAGCTGCCGGCCCCTCGCTGGGCGTCGGCTTGGTGAAACTGGCACGGCCGCTCCAACTCGGAATCTGGACCGGATCCACGGTGCTACTCGGGCTCACCGCTGTCACGCACTTCAGGCCGGGCTGGGCTTTGCCGCTTAGCGCTGTCGCCATTGGCGGAGTGGCGCTGCAGGGGTACATCACCCATGGCCTCAACGACCTGTATGATTGGCAGTCCGGCACTGACCAGACCACGCCCGGCCGTATCTCGGGAGGCTCGCACGTGATGCGGGACGGCCTTCTCAACGGCCGTCGCATAGGCGTCACGGTGGCCGCGGCGCTCCTTTGCTATCTGGGTCTCCTCGCCTGGATGGGATGGTCGCGCACGGCGCTCCTTTGGCCGCTGGGCGTGGCGGCGCTATTTTCCGCGGTGTTCTACAGCGTGCCTCCGCTGCGCTTCTGCTACCGTCCCTTGGCGGGCGAGTGGCTCGGCATCTTCCCTGCGATGACCGCGGGCGTTCTCGCCGCCGGGTTGGTGGTGGGGGAGACGCTCACGCCCATCCTGTGGGTGACCGCCATCCTCCAGGGCATTATCTGCAGCGCCTCGGTGATGGAACACCATCTGGTTGACATCGACAGCGATTGGGGTGCTACGCCCCAAAAACGCACGTCACCGGCGTTCTGGCAGCGCACGATCGGCCGACCAGGTTCGGAGGTGGCGGCGGCCTACCTGGTCGTGGCGCTTCTGGTCAGCACCTATGGTGCGCTGATGGTGTCTCCCCGATTCTGGTGGTCCGCTGCGCTTTGCGCAGCAGGCGCCGTACTGGCGCTTGGAACGCGGCAGGGCAACATGGAGGACGAGACGCGTCACGATTACTGGCTGAAGTTCCTGGGCGCGGTGAATGCGCTCGGATATCTCGGAATCGCACTGGCGGCAGGGTGGCACTGACCCATAAAAATTGGTGCCGAAGGCCGGACTTGAACCGGCACGTGGGATTACCACACGCGATTTTGAGTCGCGCGCGTCTGCCAATTCCGCCACTTCGGCGCCACGCTCCCATTATACAAGGCGGCGCCCACCGTCACAACGGCGCCCTCGG
>JBMFXK010000091.1:0-8781 GCA_049964315.1 Clostridia bacterium
CTCATCGGTGCGGATGGACTCGTCCAGGCAGACGGGGGTCTTGATGGCGGCCTGCAGCTCGGCGTGATCGACCAGGTCATCTTCCGCCAGCGGCTGCTCGATCATCATGAGATTGAGGCTGTCCATCTCCCGGAACACGGAGAGATGAGAGAGGCTGTAGGCGGAGTTGGCGTCCGCCATCATCGGCGCGTCGGGCAGCGTCCTGCGGACGGCGGCGAGAGGCTCGAGATCGAGGCCCGGGCGAATCTTGATCTTGAGACGCCGGTAGCCAGCCTGCCAGAACTCGGTCGCGCGCGCGACCAGATCCTCCACCGAGGCCTGAATGCCAATGGACACTCCGACCGGCACGCTGGTGCGCGTGCCTCCCAAAAGGGCGCTGATCGGTTGGCCTTCGGCCCGGCCGAAGAGGTCCCACACGGCCATCTCCAGCGCCGCCTTGGCCATGCGGTTGCCCCGCACCTGGGCAAACAACGGCAGCACCTCGTCCGGATGCTGGAGCGGGTGACCGAGAAGGCGCGGGCCCAGGTGGTCGCGGATCATGTGCCGGATCGTCTCGTTGGTCTCCTCATTGTAGTAAGGCTCGTCTCCGGCCACCGACTCCGCGTAGCCGGTGAGCCCGCCGCCTTCGACGGTCACCAGCCAGAAAGCCCGCTCAGACTCTACCCCGAACGACGTTTCAAACGGTGCCTTAAGCGGCATCACCACCCGCTTTATGCCAATGCCGTCAATCGTAATCGCCATCATGCCCTCCGTTTCTGGGACGACCCCTCTTGGATGCCTACGCCCGGCCCAGCAGGTAGGCTGGACCGTCGCGGCGGAATCCCACCACCGAGAGTCCGTCAGCAAACGCGTCAAGAAACTCCGCCCGCACCCGCTCCACTTCCCTCACCGCCGCGGCCGCATCGCGGTCCTCGATCTCCAGAATACTGCCCGGAATCTCGATGGTCCGGGCCACCTCCTCAGGTTCTGGAGCCGGGGCCTCGCCCCGCCACACCATGAGAAGCCGGTCGGAGGGCCGCTCGCGTGACAGGAGGTCGCCCAGCCGCCCGTAGTAGTCCGGGTAGTACGCCTTCACGCGGGCTCCCAGGCGCCGGATGTTAAACCAGGCGTTGCGGGCCTGCAGGGGGTCAAATGTCCACTCGATCCGCGGCAGACCGTGCGCTTGGGCCCACGCCCACTCCGCCTCCTTCAGGCGGCGGCCGACGCCGAGACTGCGATAGGGAGCCCGGGTGCCCACCTCATGGGAGTGGAGCACGAGTCCGTCTTCATCCCGGGCCAGCATGGCAATGGCAAACCCGTACCACAGATCCGGATCGGCGGGTGGATGGGCCACCAGCACCACCCCGCCCGTACGGGCAATCACCACCAGCATATGGGTGGGCACCGGATCGCCGCTGCCCCACACTTCCACCTCCAGATCCGGGATGCGCGACAGTTCCGCCGGATCCGAGAGCTCCCTCACTGCAAGTTCCACGGCGCCCCCCGTTCCAGCTCATCCTGATCCTCTTCGGACAGCCGATCCAACAGCTCCTCCAGCATCCGCCCGGTGGCGCCCCAGATGATGACGCCGTGGACCGGAAACTCCGGGGTGAGGAAGCGAATTCCGGCCCGCTCCCGGTACACCCGCCGCCGGACCGCCCTCAGCTCGCTCAGCGGCACCCAGAAGGCAGACGCCACCTCAGCTGGATCCGGGCGGAGCGGCGGGCGGCGCTCCGCCCAGGCCAGCCACGGCCGGATGGTAAATCCGCTCACACTGATGTGCACGGGCGGCAGCGCTCCCACCCGCACGACGTCTTGCCGGCGGATGCCTACTTCCTCTTGCGCTTCCCGCAGCGCCGTCTCCCAGAGGTTGCCGTCGCTCTCCTCGAAGCTGCCGCCCGGAAACGCGACCTGGCCCGCATGGAAGCGGAGCGTCCCCGGCCGCACCACCACGAGCACCTCGGCCTGGGCGCCCGTCACGGTCAGAACGCCCAGAACCCCCGCGGGTTTGGTCCACTCGCCTGGATTAACGGCCGGCTCCCGGGCCAGACTTCCGGCCAGGTTTTGCAGCGGCGGCGGCAGCATTAAGGTCATCGCTGCCCAGTTCGCGGCAGGGGCTTGGAATGCCTGCCGCCGCTCACATCGCGGCAGCACTCCGGGGACACTATGCATTGGGAGGGGTCACATGCTGCTGTCCATCCTCATCGGCGGACTCTTGGTGGTCATCCTCACGTCCGCGGCGGTGCTGGCACTCGTGCCGGCCATGACCCGCCGGGCCGTTCGCGTGGTGCTCACACGGCCGATGAGTGACACCCTGGCTGAACTGTACGTATCGCTCAAGTCCACGCCGGCCATCGACTTCATCTACTCCAGTCTGCGCTCGCAGACGGGCGAGATCGTGATCCGCCCGATGGGCTCGGCCCGTCCTGTACACGGGTTCGACGACCTCTCGCTGGTGCCGGCGCAGCTCTACCGGGCCCCGATTCCGGTGGATGAGCCGGTGGACCTCTCGGTGACGATCGGCGCCTCATTGAAGCGACCGCTCACAAGCCCCCTGCCCCTCTACCTCTCCGGCATGGCGTACGGCCTCGCGCTCACCAAAAACGCCCGCCTGGCGCTGGCCCGCGCCTCCGGTGCCACGGGTGTTCCCCTGAACTCGGGCCAGGGCCCGTTCCTGCAGGAGGAACGGCGGCTGGCGTCCCGCTACGTACTGCAGTTTGGGCGCTGGACGTGGAACCGCGACCCCGAAATCCTCCGCCAGGCTGACATGCTGGAGGTGCAGGTGGGTCAGGGCGCCATGCCCGGAAACGCGGTGGTGGCCACCCCGGGTGAAGTCTCCCCGGCCATTCACGAACTGATGGGCCTCGGTCCGGACGAGGCGCCCATCATTCATGCCCGGCTGTTTCTCCGCCACCCATCCGAACCGGCGAGCCTCGGTCAGGTGGTCGACCACCTGCGCGCTGTCGCGGACGGCGTGCCCATCGCGGTGAAGATGGGCGCCGGGCAGGACCTGGAGCGCGACCTGGACGTCGCCCTGGAAGCCGGCGTCGATCTCGTCGTCATTGACGGCACCGAAGGAGCCACCGGCAACGCCCCCATCACCCTCTCCGACCACTTTGGCATTCCGAGCCTGATGGCGCTTGTCCGCGCCGTCCGCCATCTCGAAGCACGAGGGCGCCGAGACTCGGTGCGGCTCGCCGTCTCGGGCGGATTCAGGGAACCCGGTGACATCTTGAAAGCCCTCTGCCTGGGCGCCGACCTGGTCGGCATCGCCACCATCGCCATGTTTGCCCTGGCCCATTCCCAGGTCACGGAGTCGGTGCCCCTGTACCCGCCGACTGATCTGGTGTTTTACCGGGCCAACCCGCGGATTCCGCTCGACGTGGAGCGGGGCGCACGCGGGCTGCAGAACTTTCTGGAGAGCACGCGCAAGGAGATGGAGCTGGCGCTTCGCACGATGGGGCACCGGTCCCTGGCCGAGCTGAGCCCCCGCGACGTGTGTGCGCTGGACCCGGACATTGCCCGCTACGTCGGAGTCCCGTTTTCCGGCGACTCACCCGCCCCGCGGGGCGGATAGAGAGCGGTGAGCGCGCGCCGGAAGGCCGACCGGAACACGGCCGGCTCCTGCAGCATGGGCACGTGGCCGAGATCCGGCAGCCACTCCACGGCCAGATCGTCTAGAGCGCCGTGAACTCGCGACAGGGGAAACAGGGGATCGCGCGTGCCCATCAGGATGTGGTGCGGCACCCCGGAGGCGATCAAGTCGGCGCGCATGGTCGGGTACGTATAAAACTTCCCCATCCGCGCCATCTCGCGTGCCCGCCGCCAGCCGAGCTGCAGGTCGCGCCGGGTGGCGGCGTCCATGGCGGCCGGGTCGAGTCCGAGGGCTGCGGCCATCTGCCGCCCGAACCCCTCCATCGCCGTCACCCAGATGAGGACCCGGTTGAGGGCGACAAGGCGCGTCGGTGTGAGCACGCCGTACGGCTCGACGAAGCCCGCCGGCGACACCAGCAGCAGGCCAGCGGTGCGAAGCCGTTCACGGGCCGTGTACACGGCCACCATGGCCCCGAACGAATGCCCCACCAAAAGCGGCGGCTCGGCAGGCCCCACCTCGTCCCAGAACGCCGCCACCACCGCGCTGTAATCCGGCAGGTCCTGGCGTCGGCGGGGCAGGGTGCTCTCGCCGAATCCAGGCAGGTCCAGGGCGAAAAATCGGTAGCCGGGCAGATCGAAACGGGGCCAGATGCGGCGCCAGGATCCCATGCCGTGCAGCAGCAGGACGGGGCGGCCGCTTCCCCAGCTCGAGTAGGCGAGGCGCAGCCGATCGTGACCGAGGTTGAGGCGCACGAAGCCGTCGGAACCCTGCAATCCTCTCCCCCTCACCGCTGTACGTACACGCTCGTACCCTGGTTGCCGGTGGATGTCGCCGCGCGGATCGTCCAGCGTCCCGCCGACAGAGCCGGCAGCGGCACGGCCGCGACCCCGGAAGCCCCCACCCGCACGGTGAGCGGCACGGCATGCGGGCCATGGCTAAAGGTGACCTTGACCGTCGTCGCCTCCCCCGGCGGAAAGGCACCCGGCGTGTCCACGGCAACGTACAGGGTGCCGTCGTACACGCCGGCGTAAACCGATTCCGCCCCGCCGGTCGTGAAACTCCACCGCTCCGCGACCGACCGGGTCACACCGTCGTTAAACAGCACGTTCTGGCTCACGGCCACCACTTCGTAGGTGATGTCAGGCAGCAGCGGATGCTTGGGAACCAGCGCCGCCTGGTTCGGATCCATATCGCCAGCGCCAGGCGCGTCAAAGTAGGTGGGCACCACATGGCCGTTCTGCACGAGCGCCATGGCCATGGCTCCCAGCGACTGCACGGTCGGCATATCCAAGGTGATGGGGTAGCCGTAGACGCCTCCCTGCCCGTTCGGCACCGGATCGGGATCCTCGTTGTCGTACCAGGATGTGGCAATACCCACGGCGCGGTCCGGCGGGTACACCAGTGCCAGCGGCAGGTCGGTGCGGTACACATAGCTCAGGTCCATCATCGTCGCGCCCGTTTGCGCCCCCGCCGCCGACGCCATGCCCACTGCATTCAGATTCGCGTCCAGCAGGCCGAGGCGGTGGTAGACGGTGTCGATGAGGGCGGCAACGAACAGGGGCCCGGGAACGGGTGACGCGGCCGCGATCCCCACCTCGCCTGTGGAGGCGTCCATCCACCCGGCGCGCAGATCGCGGTCCCAGGGGTTGGTGCCGAAGTAGAGCGGCCCCTTGGCCTCGACGTGGAAGCTCGGGCGATCGTAGCCGTAATGGGCGACATAGCGCGCGTGATAGAGGGCGGCCAGGGTCAGCTGAGGCGACCACCCCACCGGATCGAGATGAAGCGCAGCCCGGATCTGGTTCAACACGGCGCGCGCCTCCTCGCCCTGACGGTCCGGCGCCGGCAGCCCCAGCGTGGGGTCCAGCGTGACAGTCCAGGAGGGTGTATAGCCCAGCGTGGCCGATCCCATCTGAAACGTATAACGGCCGGGCGTGAGGTTTTTGGGCAGCCGCCAGCCGGCAAACCCGTCGGGCGTGATCGTGAGCGGCACGCGCTCTGACTTCGCCGTTCCGTGCCGCATCGTCATCGTCAGATGCTGCCGGCGAAGCTCCGGCCCCGACGCGGCTACGAACTGCACCCCGATGTCGGCAGGCTTCACCGATGCGGTGTACGACTCCACCGGTATCGACGCGATCTGGTCGGGTGGCCCGTAGCCGTAATTCGCGGCCGTGGAGTGGGGACCACCCACGAAATGCCCCACATAGGCGAGCCAGGAGAGTGGGGGCAGGGCGGGCCGCCCGACCCGGCCGCCAATGACGCCAGCCAGGGCGATGACGACCACCAGGATGAGACGGCGGCGACGAGTTCGAACGCGGCGCCGGACGTCGACTTCTTCCGGCATCCGCCTCACCTCGAAGCCGCGTGATACGAGAGGGCCACCATGACGGGGCCGGTCCGGTTCTCGATAGGAGAACAGTAGCACGAATGCCGCCCGACCTGAGCCGCTTCACATCGCGCACCCCAGGCGGCTGGCTCATCCAGCACGCCGCCGGGGCCCTCTGAGCACCATGCCGTCGCTGGACGCCGTGGTGCTAGCTGTCGGCTCCTACGGCCGCTTGCGCCTGTCTTGCACCGTCGAGTGCCACCCTGCCCCGAGTGTGCGCCGCGCCAGCCATCGCATCCAGTACGGCAGTCAGGCTCGGAACGGCTTCTCACCCTGGATGGCTTTGGCCATTGGCTCGGCCACGGGGTCCCGGCCTCGGCTCTCACGGGGTGGCTGGACCTGGTGTGGTGATGCACACGCCGTACCCTCGGCTTTCCGATCCGGGGCTCGGTCTCCCCGTCGGCCTCCACCACGAATGCCCGGTGGCCCGCTGTGCGTCCTGGCTCTCCGTTCGTGATCTAGCATTTCCGCTTCATCCACCGCTCCGGCGACCGTACCGGCCATTGTTTGACGTGGCCAACCTGACGCACGGCGAGGCGGTCGTGGACCACGAGGGCTGGGGGGCGCGAGCCGGTGACTTCACGCGCGCCTGATCGACATGATCTCGTTATGATCACTGTATGATCACCTTCGTGGACAACAGCGGTGAGCCGTGGAGCCGTGCGGCGCTCGCCACCCCGCTCGGACAGCTGACGGTGGTCTACGCGGGCACGGCCGTGGTGGCCGCCACGTTTGATGAGGACCCCGGACCGTACTGGTTCGGGCGAGAGGTGGAGCCGGCGCAGGCGCCGTCGTGGCTGGAGCGCCTGGTGGAGACGGCGCTCCGCACCTCGCTCGGCGCGGTGTCGTGGTGCCTTGTGGACCCCGGTCTCTCCGCACTGGAGATGCGTGCGCTGTCCGAGGCTACCGCGATTCCCTTCGGTGAGACCCGGGCCTACGGGGAGGTGGCGCGGAGCATGGGATACCCGGGCCGGGCGCGCCTGGTCGGCCGGGCCATGAGTCGCTCCCCGGCGAGCCTGCTCATTCCCACCCACCGGGTCATCCGGGCGGACGGCCGGCCGGCCTGTCCCGAACGCACCGGCCTGCCCGAGCGTCTCCGCGCCTATGAACACCGCGTTGCGCAGACGGAGTTGACAGGGCGCGATCGAGGTCGCGGATAAGGTCGTCGGCGTCCACAATCCCGACCGAGATGCGGATCTGGCTGTCGGTGATTCCCCGGGCCTCGTGCTCCGCCCTGGGAGCCGCAGCGGGAGTCATGGTGGCCGGGTGGCCGATGAGCGGCTCCACCTGCCCAGGCTCTCGGCCAGGGCAAACAGGCGGACGGCAGCGAAGAGGCGGCGTGCCGCGTCGAGGGCTCCCCGGCACCCTCAAGCCGTGCCCAGCACGACAACATTCCCCCGCCCCGCATCTGCTGGGCCGCCAGCTCGTGCTGAAAGTGGTCGGGACGGCCGGGATAGAGCACGCGGTCCACACCGCGGTGCTCGCCCAGGAATGCGGAGACCGGTTCCGCTTTCTGGACATGCCGTTCCATCCTGACCCCCAGTGTCTTCATGCCGCGAAGCCGGAGTCGAGCGTCGAACGAACCCGGCATCCCGCCGACGGAGTTCTGATCGGCGTGCAGCCGCCGCGCCCCGTCGTCATCGTGGCAGCACCAGCCCGCCGACGAGGTCCGATGGCCACCGATGTATTTCGTGCTGGAGTGCATCAGGATATCCACCCCGAAAGACACGGGCTTCTGCAGGAACGGGCTGGCACCCGTGTTGTCCACCGTGAGCCAGATCCCGCGCCTCAGGGCCAGCTCGGCCAGACGGCGCAGATCAACGACCGACCCCAGGGGGTTGGTGGGCGTCTTCACGCACAGCATCCGAGTACGGGCCGTGATGGCCTCCCACGGGCTCCAGGTGCCCGGCGCCGACATGTCAAGCGGGCGTGCACAGTTTTCAGGAGGTGGTAGACGCCCCCGTAGAGGCCGCCGCCGGCCACCACCTCGTCTCGGGCCGACAGGAGATGCAGGAGGGACGTGGCGGCCGCCATCCCCGAGGCTGGAGCGATTCCGCGGCACCCTCCTTCCCTCCTTCCCTCCTTCCCTCCTTCCCTCCTTCCCTCCTTCCCTCCTTCGAGGCTCGTGACTGCGGTGTCCAGAGGCTCTCGGTTGGGGTTGCTGGCGCGAGCCTACTCGAATCCCTGGTCCCGTCCGAGGCCGTCCTGCGCAACCATGCTGGTCTGGAAAATGGGGCCGATCACAGGCCCGGTGCGGGGATCGGGTTCCTGTTCCACGTGAATGGCGCGGGTGCTGGACCCGTCTCCATATACTCTCCGGCACTCATGCCTGCTCTCCTCCATGCATATCGTTCACATCGTTCATGTCATCCGTGTCGGACAGGTCGGTCCTGCCCGCCCCGACGACGTCGGTCGCCGGGCGTGGCCAATGAGCCTGCTCGTAGGCGATAGCGGCCGGGCAATGCGCCCGCAGCCAGTCGCGATTGTAGAATCCGGAAAGATAGTTCCGTCCCGTATCGGCCAGAATGACCACCAGCAGCGATCCGGACGGTGCCCGCTCCGTCTCCCGCAGCGCCGCAGCCAGGGCGCTACCGGCTGACCCGCCGGCGAAGAGGCCCTCGAGCCTGGCCAGGGCCCGCGCGGTGGCAAACGATTCCGCATCCGGGATGGAATGCCATACGTCCACCAGGTCCGCCTCGAACGTGTCGGGCACGTAGTCCTCCCCGATGCCCTCCACCAGAAACGGCGCCACGTCACCCCCGTGCAGCAGCGAGCCCACCGGGTCGGCACCCACCACGGTGATGGCCGCGTTCTGCTCCTTCAG
>JBMFXK010000092.1:0-7922 GCA_049964315.1 Clostridia bacterium
CTCGCGACCACTGGTATTCAGCGGAGGAGGCGTGGGCTTATGGTCTCCTCGATGCGGTCACCAGCACGCGGGCTCTGGAAGGAGCTCCCGTACGGCATCCCGAAGAGCCTCCGGCCAAGGAGCCGTGATGCCATGACCGTCCCCAACTGCATTCAGCCACCATTCCGGCTGATCTGGACCCTCATCGAGACGGCCCTCCAGGGCGCTCCCCCGCGATCCTCCGCAACAATGGCCGCGGCCGAGCCAGCGCCACCTGGCTCTGGAGAGTGCGTTCGGGAGACCTCCAGGCCCAGCGTGACTATATCGGACGTTACTGGTCCACGGTGGAAGAGGAGGCGGTGCGCTACGCCCGGCGCGGCGGACCCCTCGATGACCTCCGCGGGGAGGGGGCCCTCGCCCTGTGAGAAGCGGCCTTCACCTGCGATCCCAGGCATCACCGAACCAACCTGGACCGCTGCGTGGAGAATCGCATCCCCCAGCGCGTCCGGCGCGCCAACGTGGCGGCTATGGGATACGAGGACGGTGCCCGGTTCACCCGGCTCACGGACGACAGCGTCGAACATGGTGTGCGAGAGGGTCCTGCGCTGTCTGCCATCGAGTGGCTGCACGACGTGACCCGGGCAGCGGACGAACTGGCCGCCGAAGACCGCGCCGTCATCCTGACCGTGCTCCGTGAGGCCACCGACGGATCGCGCAGCGATGCCAGCAGCGCCGGCGAGCGGAAGGGCTTGCAACGGGCTCGTCGCCGGCTCCGGAAGAAGCTTCGGGATTAAGTCGGGCGGCCCAGGGGTGATCGCACCCCCTGGGCACCATCCTGACGGCTTTGTGCCGGCATCCACAAGCATGAGGCGGTCCAGGCGCCGGTTGCCTTGCGGTCTGATCAGGACCCCTTTGTCTCCACCACGGGGAGGTTCGCCCCCAAAGAATTCCGCCGGATGCACCATCGCCGTCCGACGCGTCCCTGCCCCGGCCGATCCCGCACCACCGGCTGCGTACGACACCAGCGAGGTCGAACTCGCATGATATTCTTACGGGAATACCTCGAAAGGGAGTCCAGATGCGCCGTGGCACTACTCGACGATCTTGAGTGGCGGGGACTGGTGTTTCAGACCACCGACCGGGAGGCGCTCGACCGGCGGCTCGAAGAGGGTCCCATCACGGCGTATATCGGATTTGACCCCACCGCTGAGAGCCTCCACATGGGGAATCTGGTCGGAATCCTGATGCTCCGCCGTTTCCAGCTGGCGGGCCACCACCCGATCGCGGTGGTGGGCGGAGCCACCGGCCTCATCGGCGATCCAAGCTTCAAAAGCGAGGAGCGGCCCTTGAACCCGGTTGAGACCGTGCATGCCTGGCGGGACCGGATTGAGCTGCAGCTCCGCCGGTTCCTGGACTTCGACACCCCGATCAATCCCGCCCGGGTGGTGGACAACTACGACTGGACGGCCCCGATCGGGGTCATCGAATTCCTGCGCGACGTGGGCAAGCACTTCAGCGTCAATGTGATGCTGAACCGCGAATCGGTCGCGTCGCGCCTTGAGGCCGGCATCTCCTACACCGAGTTCAGCTACATGCTGCTCCAGGCCCGCGATTATCTCGAGCTCTTCCGGCAGTACGACTGCCGCCTGCAGATGGGCGGGTCGGACCAGTGGGGCAACATCGTGGCCGGGGTCGACCTCATCCGCCGCAGCGAGGGCGCCGGCGCGCACGCCCTGACCTTCCCTCTTATCACCAAGTCGGACGGGACCAAGTACGGGAAAACCGAGGGTGGCGCCATCTGGCTCGACGCGGACAAGATGTCGGTCTTTCACTACTACCAGTTCTGGCTCACCGCAGAGGACGCCGACGTGGTGTCGCTGCTCAAGATCTTCACGTTCCTGTCTCGGGAAGAGATTGAAGATCTGGAAGCCAGCACCAGGGAGCGGCCGGCGGAACGGCGCGCCCAGCGCGTCCTGGCCGAGCACGTGACGACCCTGACGCACGGACGGGAGGCCATGGAGCAGGCCCGCCATCTCTCTGAGCTTCTCTTTCAGGGTCAGGTCGCGGAACTGTCGCGCGATGAGGTGGAGGATGTGTTTGAAGGCGTTCCCACGGTCGCGCTCGGACCCGGCGCCGCGCGCGACATCCAATCGGTGCTGGTGGCCGCCGGTGCCTCCCCCTCGCGCCGCCAGGCCCGTGAAGACATCCAGGCCGGCGCCATTCACGTGAACGGAACCCGGCTGGGCGAAGTGGATCACGTGTTTTCGGACGCAGATTTGCTGCATGGCCGCTATCTGATCATCCGTCGGGGCCGCCGGAACTACTTCCTGGCTCGCCTGGGCGATTAAGGGACCGTAATCCAGGCGGCCACGGCGTCCGTGTTACCGTGCGCCCAATCGTCCGTGTCCACCTGAGAACCTCCGAACCCAGCCGAAGCGCCTCGTAGGGTGCGCGCATCGTCACTTTAAGGTACTGGACTGGATCCGGGTGCACGGTGGCATGGCCGGCGCGACGCTCTCCGTTCCGGAGCCGCGCCAGGTACCGGTCGGCAAGCCGGTCCGGCGAAGCATCCAGGACCACTTCGCGCGGGTGGCAGCCGTGACGGTGGAGCAGCGCGTGCAGCCGGAGGCGCGATTACGGCCCGAAGTCCCCTCCGCGATGACGGGGGATGTGGTCTCCATGACGAAGTCGAGGATGCAGTAGAAGCGCTCCCAGGTCGCGGGGCCAAGCGCCGCCCCCCTATCGGGCACCGGGGTCGCTCCTTAATGGCGTCCTTCTCAATCAGCGGCCACGACAGTTCAGCCGCCAAGAGCCGCGCCAGCCAGGACTTACCGGTGGCAGGATGGCCAGGGACGAATACAAGGCGCCGCGCGGCGTCCGGCTGGGGCATCCTACAGACAGCGGCGTCCCGGCTTGACTCACGGCTGCAATCCCTGCGCCTGGCGCTGGCGGATGAGCCGGGCCGCCGTCTCCAGGGCCGCGACCTCCCCTCTGGCGTCTGCGAGGCCCCGTCCGGCAATGTCAAATGCGGTCCCGTGATCGACGGAGGTTCGGATGACCGGAAGTCCGAGAGTGACGGAGACCGTCCCGTAGAAGTCGAGCGTCTTGGCGGCCACATGGCCCTGGTCGTGGTACAGGGAGAGAACTCCGGTGTAGCGCCCCTGCAAAGCCTGGAAGAACACCGCGTCGGCCGGAATCGGGCCTGCCACGGGATACCCCTCCGACGCCGCGCGCGCGACGGCAGGCACGAGCACGTCCGCTTCCTCGGAGCCGATAAGGCCATTCTCGCCGCCGTGCGGATTCAAGGCGGCCAGCGCCAGCACCGGTTCGGCAAAGCCCAGTTCTCTCAGGAACCCGACACAGCGCACGAGGCCCTCGTAGACGCGGTCGGTGGTGAGCAGATCCGGTACCGCGCGCAGCGGATGATGGCGGGTGAGGAAGAAAATGTGAAGGCGGCCCGTCACGAACATCGTAAACACGCCGGTCGCCGCGAACAGTTCGGTCAGCATCTCGGTATGGCCGGGATAGTGATAGCCGCCCAGGCGGAGCGCCTCTTTGTTGAGGGGAGCCGTGTTGATTCCGTCAATCTGTCCCGCCCTGGCCGCTTCCACAGCCGCCACGACGGCAAGGCCCGCCTCCCGGCCAGCCTCCGCGCTTACCTTCCCGAACGGCGGCGGGCTCGTCATGTCGGAGGTGGCGCAGATCTCCAACACACCGGGTTCACCATGGGCCAGGCCGGGATGCTCGATCACTTCGATACGCCCCGGGTTTCCCACCACCTGCATGGCCCGCTCCAATACGGCAGGGCTGCCATACAGCACGGGCAGGACATCCCGGAAGAGCGCCACGTCGGCAAGCGCCTTTACCACGATTTCCGGCCCGATGCCGGCCGGGTCACCCAGCGTGATGCCTATCCGGGGACGCGCGGTATCGTTCACGGCTCTACTCCTCCCAAGGATCGTACGGGGTTCTCCAAAAGAGCTCGACAAGATCTGCCAGCAGGTCCGGCGATCCCACCTTACCCCCTTTCGTCATGAGCTCCAACCCGTGCAAGGATCCGCCCTGGATGAGGCCCATGCCCACCAGAGGGGCCGGACTGCGGAGAGCCTGCAGGCTTCGGGCGCCTGATGCGCGGAGCACGGCCTGCGCGGTGTCCCCACCGCTGATGATGATGCGGGCGGGGCGGAAGCCATGATCGGCCCACACGTGTAAGTGCTGGAGAACCCGGTGCGACACCGCCGCATCCGTCTCCGGACCCGGCGGTCTGACCACGGCATGACTCACCAGGACGCGGATCATGGCGGATAAAGATGGGTCAGGCGGATCCCAAATCGATGCCAAGGCCGCATCCGACACCCGGCTGAGCTGGCGAAGCTGTCTTGCATTCTCGGCCGACCCACTGCCCCACACGACGGCGACGGGGCGGGGCGGGGATTCCGGCAAATAGCGGAGGAGATCGCCCGAGGACACCAGAACGAGGGGCCGAGACGAAGTCGCGCTGAGTGCCCGTATGGCATGCGCCACCACCTGAAGGTCGGACCGGTGGCGCACATCCACCACGTACGGCCCAGGGTTGTCGGCCTGCACAAGGGAGTCTCCCCCCCGGGGCGCCGTCTCTACCAGGACTCCTCCCAGGCGCCTGGACAGGTCGTCGGCGCCGATGGCGTCGGCCACTCGGCCGACCAGCACCCTTCGGTGCCACTGCTGGCCGCCCCTGGTAACGCGGCCCGCGCCAGGGTAGGCGGGTACGGCAATGACCCACGGAAGGAGGGGCAGGCTCTCCACCAAGATCTGGAGCTCAGCGGCGGTCGGGCCGCGCAGCGTCGAGTCAATCCGCTTGTCGAAGAGACGGGTGCCGCTCTCCCAGAGGGCACGCACCGTCTGCTCCAGCCATTGACCCCGTACGCCCTCCGCCCGGGCATGGCTGTTTATCACAACGCGCGGGGGCACCGGATCTGGCACACCGTCCAGGACCGGCACTCGCTCGCCGAAATGGTCCGCGAGACTCGCCGCCGACGCCAAAGCACCCGACAGATCGTCGGCGATGACGGCGATGCGGCGAAAGCCGTTGGGTCCTATTTCCCTCATGCCGCCATCCTCGCACAGTTCCACCCGCGACGGTGCGGAACCGAGATCAGCGTGGGCCGGTGGTCAGCAGGAGCTCAAGCTGTCCGGTCATGCCCGCGACATGCCACGACGTCGTGTGCGCATGCTCATAAACCTGCGACATGCTGACATGAAGTCCCGCGGCCGCGGCACTGAGTGCGGCGGACATGCCCACGGGATCGGTCTCGTGTCCACTCTCCCGAAACGCTCCGAGAATCAGGAGAGTGGTGGCCTGCGCCTGGGACCTGGGTGCCTGCAGGCGAATCGGGATGAAGCGGGGGGCGGGGGGTTCCGACTCTGCGGGCTCCCGCAGGACAGCTCGGAGCCAGGCCTCCCACTGGCGAAGCTGGCAGCAGCGCATCCGCGCCACCCGCATCCGGAGCGCCGCCTGTGCCCACCGGTACGCGTCCCGAAACGCCTGCTGACCGAAGAACGTGCCGGGCGGATGGTCTGCCCAGTCCTCGCCGCGGGCCAGCATGCGGTGATAATCGACCCCTGCCGGATCCGGCAGGCCAAGCGTCTTCATTTCGTCGCCGTCCACAAACGCCCATCCCACCCGGTCTTCCGGATAGTCTCCCAGCATGAGCGCTGCGCGGGACAGTTCGGGACGGCACTCAAGCACGGTCCGGGTCCACTCGTAATGGGCATCGGTCATGGTTTCGTCCAGCAGGGCCTGCAGGGTTGGTGCCAGCACGGGTTCAGGCCACTCCGATGCCGCCCGCGCGAGTTCCGCCGCATCGCGGGCCGGGCCGAGCCGCCACCAGGCATACCCTGCCACCGTGCGCAGCTCCCGGGGTTCGCTGGGATGGTCGGCCACTTCAAACAACAGGGAGCGGGCGCTCTCCTGATCCGTATGCCCCAGCACCCAGGCGGTCATGGCCCGGTGCTCCGTGTCGACGGCGGGATCTGAAAGCCGCTCCCCCAGGAACTTGCCGGTCTCTGCGCGCACGCTGGCCCCTCCTCCGGGCAGACAAAAAAGTCCCCTGCCCTTGGGCAGGAGCTATCAGCGTCTTCCGGCGCGGTTCAGGCCAGCTCCATGGCCGTTCGGCTCCAGTTTATCAGATGGCTTCATACAGGCTCACAGACGCGGCCGCCCCCGAAGCGAAGAATCCGATTCCCCGACAGCTCGTACCGGCACCACCTTTCCCTGGCCAAACCGTCGTCTCACCCGATGATCCGCACGCTGCCGAGAGATCCCCGGAAGGGGAGACGGGGGGCGCTTTCAGCGCCCCCCGTCAGACGGATCTCACCCTCCCCGTCCTTGCTAGTCGGCCTCGCCGGTATGCGGCATCTTCCAGTGCAGGGCCGGAAGGCCGGCAGACCGGATGCGCTGGTCAAAATCGGCCACCCGGCCGGACGCCAGTTCCTGGAAGCGGGCCACTTCGGCATCGGTTGCCCGTGCGAGGTCGTGGAAGGTCTCCACCGCCTGGCGCGGGGGCTCGCCGGGTGCGCTCTCGATGACGTGCGCGACGTCGGCCAATTTCGCGTTCAGGCGGACGGGGAAGTTAAGCACGTCCTGCGAGCTTTTGGCCTTGGTCTGAACCAGAGCCTCTTCGACGCTCGTGAGCTCGGCCTCGATCTTATCTGCCTCTTCCTTCAGGCCTTCATGTTCGGGCCGTCCCTCCGCCCGTTCCACCCAGGCCTTCACCTGTTCGCGGATGGACCGGACGGCGATGATGGTGTCGTGCGCCTGAGAGAGCTTGTCCCGGACGCCCATAAGCAGCTCGAAGCGCCCCTTCACCTCGTCGGGACGCAGGCCCAGTCGGGGGTCGGAGCGGATCACCAGCTTGCCTTCGGCGTTGCGCTCGCCAGCGCTCAACGTCAGTGTGTACGTGCCGGGAGGCGCCTCGGGCCCTTCCGCACTGCCGCCCCAGAGCACCGCGCCCGGCAGATGGGTCGCGCCGGGATAGCGCATGTTCCACACGACGCTCTGGCTTCCCGCCCGTTTTGTCAGCCGCGGAAGCTTCGGCCCCTCGGCTTTCTTGTCCGGCTCGGCGCTGGACAGCGTGGCCACCTGCCGCCCGTCGGGGTCGGTGATGGTGAGTGTAAGCTCCGCCTTCTCGTCAAGCGCCTCTTTCAGGACGTAGGTAATCACAGCCCCGGAAGGCGGGTTCGCCCCCGCATCGAGGGCCACCGTGCGGACGTCATCGGTTACCGGATCGTGACCCCGCACCCATTGGGCCAGGTAGGCGTCGGAATGCAGGTAGCCATACTGGCCGTCTGCACCGAAGCCTCGCCCGCCGCCGCGCAGCTGCAGGGTCGGACGGCCCGGGATGAGGGCGAGATCCTGATCCCGCAGCTCCGGGTGGTCATAGAGGGCGCGCAGCCGGTCGATGTCGTCCAGAATCCAGAATGAGCGCCCGTGCGTGGCTGCCACCACGTCCGCGTCCTTGAACACCAGGTCGTGAATGGGAACGACTGGGAGGTTCTGATTGAACGGCTCCCAGTGGGCGCCCGCGTCGAACGACACGTGGACGCCCTGCTCGGTCCCGCAGATGAGCAGTCCCGCCCGCTCGGGGTCCTCCCGGATGACCCGGGTGAACTCGTGTTCCGGGATGCCCTGGTCGATGCGATGCCAGCTCTTCCCGAAATCACGCGTCACATAGAGGTACGGGTGGAAATCATCGAGCTTGTAGCGTGTCGCGGCCACGTACGCCGTCGCCGGATCATGGGGCGAGGGCTCGATGATGCTGATGAGAGCCCACTCGGGCAGATCGGACGGGGTCACGTTCTCCCAGTGCTCACCCCCGTCGTGGGACACGTGGATGAGCCCGTCCATGCCACCGAGGTCGACGAAGGCACCGAAGGCCGCGACGTTGCTCACGGTGCCTTCCAGA
>JBMFXK010000092.1:7932-8744 GCA_049964315.1 Clostridia bacterium
GCCCGTCATCCGACCCGGCCCACAAGAGGCCGCGGCGCAGCGGCGACTCGGCCAGGGCGAACACCGTGCCGTAGTATTCGACGGCGGTGTTGTCCTTGGTGATGGGACCGCCGGATGCCTCCAGCGTGGCGGGATCGTTCCGGGTCAGGTCGGGACTGACGACTTCCCAGTGCTGCCCCTCGTCCCGCGACCGGAACACGACCTGGGCCGCGCAGTAGAGCAGGTTCGGGTCGTGCGGCGAGAGCAGGATGGGGAAGGTCCACTGAAAGCGGTACTTTAGATCCTTGGCCGCCCATCCAATCGTCAGCTCGGGCCACGGTGTGATGTCGGTGGTGACATGGGTCTCGTGGTCGTAGCGCGTGATGAGCGAGTAGTTGCCGGCATAGATGCGCTTGGGATTGTCGGGGCGCACCTGGATGTACCCGCTCTCCCCGCCGCCCACCTGGTACCAGTCGCGGTTGGTGATGCCGGATCCGGCCGTGCGGCTCGGCACCGACAGACTGGAGTTGTCCTGCTGACATCCGTAGACTCGGTATGGAAACTGGGTGTCGGTCGCCACATGGTAGAACTGGGCGGTCGGCTGGTTCAGGATGGAGGACCAATGGCGTCCGCCATCCAGAGAGACGGCCGCCCCGCCGTCGTTGCCCGTGATCATGCGCCGGGGGTTGGCCGGATCGATCCACAGGTCGTGGTTGTCGCCGTGCGGCGTCGGCATCCGCTCAAACGTTTTCCCGCCGTCTTTTGACTTCCAGAACTGGACATTCAAGACGAAGAGGCTGTCCCGGTCGGCCGGGTCGGCGAAGATGTGCGAG
>JBMFXK010000093.1:0-8703 GCA_049964315.1 Clostridia bacterium
GGCTACGCCGGAGGACAAGATCGAGCTTATCCGAAGCGAGCAGCAGGGGGGCAAGCTGGTGGCCATGACCGGGGACGGCACCAACGACGCCCCCGCCCTGGCCCAGGCGGACGTGGGCCTCGTCATGAATTCCGGCACCATGGCGGCCAAAGAGGCAGGCAACATGATTGACCTCGACTCCAACCCTACGAAGCTGCTCGACGTGGTCTTGATTGGCAAGCAGCTCCTCATCACCCGGGGGGCGCTGACCACGTTCTCTATCTCCAACGACGTGGCCAAGTACTTCGCCATCATACCGGCCATGTTCTCCGCGGTTCCCACGCTCCGGGTGCTGTCGGCGCTCAACATCATGCACCTCGAGACTCCGCATGGAGCCATCCTGTCGGCCCTCATCTTCAATGCGCTCATCATTCCCGCCCTCATCCCATTTGCTGTCCGGGGCGTGCGCTACCGCGCCGAATCGGCGCAGCGGATGCTGGCACGGAACGTCTTCAACTGGGGTGTGGTCGGGGTCATCGTGCCCTTTCTGGGAATCTTCGGCATCGACCGCGTTCTGAGCCTGTTCGGGCTCGGCTAGGGAGGGGAGATCGTCCAATGGCCTGGAGATTGGTGAAGCCGGCCGTGCTGGTGACCGTCGGGCTCTGGCTGCTGCTGGGCCTCGCCTATCCCCTCGCGATGACGGGGGTGAGTCAGATCTTCTTCCGGTACCAGGCAAACGGCAGCCTGCTGAAGCAGGGAAGTGTCATCATAGGCGCTGCCAACGTGGGGCAGAACTTCTGGGGCCAGAAGGATTATTTCTGGGGCAGGCCCTCCGCGACCGTCTCCCTCACGACCGGAAAGCCTGATCCCTACAATGCGGAGAACTCCTCGCCGAGCAACCTCGGTCCCACCAACGCGGCGCTCCTGCAGCAGATCAAGACGTCCGTGCACCAGCTCCTGGCGGCCAGCCCGGGCCTCAGGACGAGTCAGATCCCGCTGAGCCTGGTGGAGTCCTCCGGATCGGGCCTCGATCCTGACGTCACGCTGGGCTCTGCTCTCATCCAGATTCCGCGCGTGGCGAAGAACACCGGTCTCTCCCAGCAATACCTGCGTGCACTCGTAAAGCTCGCCACGCAGACGCCGCAGTGGGGACTCTTTGGAGTACAGCAGGTGAACGTGCTGGACCTGAACCTTCTCGTCTACAAAAGCCTGCATAAGGGGAGCTAGACCCGGGGGGCCTGTCGGCGGCCGCGTGGCGCCCTTTCATTCGGAGCCAGACTTCGGGCTGCCGCCCACTCTGTTGGCCCGGAGCGGCAGCGGCGGGTTCGGGGATGGCGTTCCCGCGGCAAGTCCTCCGAGGCCGGCAGGGGTTCCCGGCGGGTGGGCGAATGAACGCCGTACGGGAGGTGCCGGGGTGCGGATTCTCATTCTTGGCGGGACGGTGTTTCTTGGCCGCCACCTGGTGGAGGCTGCCTTGGAACGGGGGCATGAACTTACTCTTTTTAATCGCGGCGTGAGCCATCCGGAACTGTTCACGGATCTGGAGCAGGTGCACGGGGACCGGGAAACCGATTTAGGTGCGCTGCAGGGCCGCCATTTTGACGCCGTCATCGATACCTCCGGCTACCTTCCCAGGGTGGTCGCCAACGGGATTGAAGCACTGCGGGACCTAGCCGACCACTACACGTTCATCTCCACCATTTCGGTTTACGGCGACCTCTCCGTCATTGGCATTCAGGAAGACGGTGCTATCATCCCGCTGTCCGAAGACGGCTCCGAAGACATCCGCAAGGACTACGGGGCCCTGAAGTATCTTTCCGAGGAAGTGGTGCGGGCAGCATACGGTCCGCGTGCGCTCATCATCCGCCCCGGCCTCATCGTCGGTCCGTGGGACCCGTCGGACCGGTTCACCTACTGGCCTTACCGGATTGCGCGCGGGGGTGACGTGCTGGCGCCCGGACGCCCCGACCGCCGCATCCAGTTCATCGATGTGCGCGACCTGGCGACCTGGACGCTGTCCATGGTTGAGCAGCAGGCCTCGGGCGTCTATAACGCGGATGGCCCATCGGGCAGCCGGGCCACGATGAACAACCTGCTCATGGCGTGTCTTCACGTAACCAACTCGGATGCCCGCATCCACTGGGCGCCCGAGGACTTCCTCGTCCAGCACGAAGTGGGTGAGTGGATGGAGCTTCCCCTGTGGATCCGGGAGACGCCGGAGCAGATCGGTTTTCATGAAGTGAGCTGCGACAAGGCCATCGCGGCCGGCCTTTCCTTTCGCCCCATCGGGGACACGGTGCGGGACACCCTGGAGTGGCATCGTACCCGTGAGCCGTACGCGTGGCCCAGGACCGGCCTCGACCCCGACAAGGAGCGCCGCCTCATTGAGGAGCTGGGAGGCGCTCGGACCTGACAGGCGCCGGCAGAAACCGGGGCCAGCCGGCTGGCGTCTTTGCTTCCGGAGGGGGACGTCGCGGAATCCACAGGAGTGGCCCGGCCCCGGCGGCTGGCGGCCTTTATAGCGAGCCTCTTGCTGCTGCCGGCGTGCGGTGCCGGGTCTGTCGCCGCGCATTCGCCGAGGTCTCGGATTCCGTTGGGGTCGATGGTCGCCGTCCAGTTCAGGTCCTTCGATCGCGGATATGCGGTGGCACGTGTGCGGCATCGCCCAGACGACCTGGCCGTCCTCCTCACGACCGATGCCGGGACGCGCTGGTCGCTGCAGTCGACGCTGCCCGCGGCCGGCGATGCCGCAGCAGCGTCGAACTATCTGGGTACGTTATCGTTCGAAGCCGCCAGCGTCCGGCAGCTGGTGGTGGCGAGCGTGACGGCCACGTCTGTTCTCATCTGCCGGTCGGCGGACGAAGGGCGGCTCTGGCAGCGTACGACGCTGCGGCCGCCGTTCCGGCCTGCTGCTGTGGCGCTGTCGTTCGGCAGCGCGCATGACGGCTGGATGCTGGTGGCGGGGTTCCCCGCACTCTCCGGATCCCGTGTGGCCCTCTTCCAGACTGGGGACGGGGGCCCCCACTGGCAGGAGCGCGGATCTCTTCAAACATCGGGAATCCTTCCGGACGGGTTCACGTTTTATGGGCAAGATGGCTTCCTCACCGGGCAGAATCATGGCGCTCAGGCCGACATCCTGCTGGAGACCACGGATGGTGGCCGTACTTGGGTGCCAACGTCCTTCCCGCTTTCGGCCCGGATTGCGACCAATGCGGACACCGAACCCGTGGTCGTCTATGGGCGGATCCGTGTGGTGCCGCTGGTGCTGTACCCGGCGTCGGCTGATGGAGCCGGCCTTCTGCTCGAGAGAATCGCGAGCCGCGGCGGCGCTTCCGCGATGACGCCACTGACTTTGAAAGGTGTTGATCCCTCGGAGGGCGTGGTACTGGCCGTCGCATCCGTGAACGTGGCGTATGTGGTTGGGCGGCACACGTTGTACCGTACGATGGACGGCGGGACGCTGTGGACACCGCTCGGGCACGTCCATGCGAGATGGACGGCGCTTGACTTTCCCGGTGTGTCGCAAGGGTACGCCATCGACGCTGACGCTCCGGTTTCGGTGATCTGGCGGACCGACGACGGTGGACAGCACTTTCGGCGCATAGTCGTTCGAGTTTCCGGTGGATGACGGCGACCCATGTGGTAGCCCGCCCGGGGTTTACCTCGGTGCGGGGACTTTGCGAGAGTATTGGCTGACGCAGTTGATTGGGGGCAACCATGCATCACGGGCTGTCATCCGAGGCGGTGACGGCGGCACTTAAACGGGTGCGAGCTATCTGCCTCGGCCTCCCGGAGGTTGAAGAGCGGTTGAGCCACGGCGCCCCCACGTGGTTTGTCCGGGGCCGCCGCGCTTTTGCGACGTTCTCGGACAACCATCATGAGGACGGCCGCCTCGCCGTCCTCTGCGCCGCCCTGCCGGAGATGCAGCAGGCCCATATCGAGCACGAACCTGACCGGTTTTACCGACCGCCATATGTCGGGCATCGGGGGTGGGTCGGCGTCCGGTTGGATCGGGATCTGGCCTGGAACGTGATCGAAGACGTCATCCACGACGCGTATCACCACGTGGACGTTAAGACCCCGCGGCCACGCTCCCACTTCACTGACGCACGTTGGCCTGGGCGACGGTGAAGTGACCGCTAACCTGGCTCGGAGGCTCCGGGCTTGCTGGTCGGCCAGTCGCGAGCCGATGCGGCCGCCAAGAGCCGGTCATCGTATGCCACCAGCGCATCGAGCGGTTGTCCCTCGGAAATGAGGACGTCTGCCGTGGCTAGATGGATGGCATCCAGGCTGGGGAGCAGAAGATCGTCGTAGGCAGCCGCTCTTGCCCGAATTCGGGCGTCAATCTCTACGCGGTACACCCGTGCCATCACGGCGGGCATCGTCGCGAGAGCGGCTGGATCGTGGCGACGAAGAGCACGAGCCACTTCCACCTCGGCGAGGCATGAGGACACACACGCTACGGATGCTCGATCATTCAGCCAGGCAATCAAGGCGGGCGTTTCCGGCTCGTCCCGGATGAGCTTTACGAGTGCAGACGAGTCCAGGTATATCATCCACGCTCCTGCTCTCGGTCTCGTACCAGCAGGGAGGCGACATCTCGCGCGGTGCCGTCAGACCGGGGCGGGCGCGCGAACGGGCCCGAGATAGTTGGGCCGATGGCAAGTCCCTGGCTCACCCAACGATTTAAGGTGGAGGACGGGCCGGGAATTGGCACCAGGTGGGCGATAGGGCGCCCGTCGCGTGTAATGACCACAGCGTGTCCCTTGGCGACGAGGTCCAACACGGCGCTGGTGTGCTGATTCAATTCGCGTATAGGGATGTGTTCCATGAGTCGTCCCCTTAGGAAATAGCTCACTGCCATTGTAGAACGTGGTGATCTACAAAAACAAGGGACGCGGAAGGGCGGGATTTCGTCAAACGCCTTGCCGTTCAGCCTCTGTATAACCAGACGCGCCCTCCCGGCACCCCCAAGGCACCTTGGGTGGACACCCACTTACCTGGTCGGCCCCAGCCATCGGGTCACTGAGCAGGTTCGCTGCTATTTAGTACTAATGCAGCGGTCAGACTGCAGATCCACGCTTGGAGCAGGTATTCCCATGGCGGCAGGGTCTATTAGCGGGCTCGACTCCGTAGGCTTCACCGGGAGGGACGGGCTTAGTGCGTCACTGGCGCTGGGATGTGCTTGCCATCGGAATCCTGGGCGTGCTGGTTGGTGCCGCGTTGGCCCGCTTTTGGTGGAGGCCGGTCGCCAACCCGCCGTCTCCCTGGCCGGTTGCGGCCATCGCACGCCGGGTCGATCCTTCCGTCGTGATGGTCATCAACCAGGTCCGTAAGGGCGGAAGTCTTCACCCGAAAGGGCTCGGATCCGGTGTGGTCCTGAACGCTAATGGCACTATCGTGACCAACTACCATGTCGTGCAGGGTGCCAACGCACTCACGGTGGTGCTGTCGAACGGCAAGCGCTATCCCGCCCGGGTGGTGGGCGTGGATCCGCCGACAGACCTTGCCGTGATTCGCATCTCCGCGCCGCACCTCTCCCCAATCACCTTAGGCACCTCGTCAAACCTGGAACCGGGAGACCTGGTGGTCGCCATCGGCAACGCTCTGGGCCTCACCCATACGGTGACCGCCGGCATCATCAGCGCCGCCGATCGGACGCTGTACCGGGACGGATGGGAGTATCACCTCATCCAGACCGACGCGGCCATCAACCCTGGCAACAGCGGCGGCGCGCTTGTCAACGCCCAGGGGCAGCTGATCGGCATCAACTCCAGCAAGATTGCCCGCACCGGCGTCGAAGGGCTGGGATTTGCAATTCCGGTCAACACCGTCCGCACGGTGGTGGCTCAGATTCTGCGCTATGGACATGTGCGCCGGCCGTGGATCGGCCTTGAGGTGGAACGGGGAGACGGGCCCGGCGTGGCCGTTGTAGGGGTGTTCCCAAGGAGCCCGGCCGCGGCCGCCGGCATTCGGGTCGGCGACTTTCTCACCCGGATCGGACACACCGCCATCAAGACGCCGCGAGACATCATCCGGGCGCTTGAGCGGACCCGGGTGGGGGAATCGGAAGTGCTCACCCTCCTTCGCGGCGGGGTGACCTATCAGGTCCGGATCACGTTGGCCGACCGGCAGGCCCTGAAGCCCGCAGGATAGGGCAGAGGCAGTTGCCCCTCTTCCCTATCCGCCCTTTTCGCAGGGCATTCGGGCAGCCTATCCAACACAACGGGGAAGTTGGCAACAGATGGGAAGGGCATCGGAATGGGGCCGGGTCTACCGCTCGGGTGTACGGACCGAGCGAGCCGGTTGCCATACAGACCCGGTCCAGTCCACTGCAGCGGGGGCGGGCTTCCAGTTCTAGAGGGTCAGGCCGGAACTTGATACGAAATCTCTTGACACATTGGTGAAACCCCGTAAAATCAACGCCAATACGCTTGCCGGTGGGTGAGCGCAGGCGATGACGGGAATCCACTTCTCCCCCGTGGCTGAAGAGAGCCGGTCTCAGGCTGCAAGCCGGTGCCGCGGAAGAAGCGTCCTCCTCCCCGAGCTGGTCTGACCAACGGCCACGCCCAGTAGTCAGGCCCGGCCGCATTCTGCGGGACCGTTATCCTATCGAGGTCCGGCTGTCCGGGCGAAAAAGGGTGGTACCACGGGTTAGAGCCCGTCCCTCAGGGACGGGTGTTTTGTTTGTAAAGAGGGTTGAACAGCATCGAGATTGAGCACATGCCGTCGGGGGCTCTCGGACCGCCTCCGACCGCCGAGATGGATGGGATGGCGTTCTTTCAGGGCCGCATCATGCCCCTGGGGGATGCCCAGGTGAATCTGGGTACGCACGCCTTGAACTACGGCACCGGCTGCTTCGAAGGCATCCGGGCGTACTGGAACGCAGACCATGAGCAGCTGTACGTGCTGAAGGCAGCGGAACACTTCCAGCGCTTTCACGCCTCCTGCAGCATGATTCGCATCGTCTGCCCATATTCGATCGAGGATCTGGTCGAGACCACGTGCGAGCTGCTGCGGGCGGGTGGATTCCGGCAGGACGTCTATATCCGTCCCATGGCGTTCAAGGCGTCGCGGGTTATTAAACTCACCCTGAAGGGCCTCCGGGACGAGATCGCCATGCTGGCCGTGCCGATGGGAAACTACATCGAAGTGGGTGGGCTGAGGGCGATGGTCTCGTCCTGGGTGCGGGTCAGCGACAACGCCATTCCGGCCCGCTCCAAGTTGAGCGGCTCCTACGTCAACATGGCCCTGGCCGGCGACGACGCGGCGGACAAGGGGTACGACGAGGCCATCCTGGTCGGCTCCGACGGCCACGTCAGCGAGGGTGCCGGATCAAATCTGTTCATGGTTCGCCAGGGCACCCTCATCACGCCGCCGGTGACCGATGACATCCTGGAGGGTCTCACGCGCCGGATCGTGATGGACCTGGCGGGCGAGGTTGGGATTCCGGTGGCGGAGCGGTCCATCGATCGGTCTGAGCTGTACGTGGCCGATGAGGTATTCCTGACCGGTACGGGCGCCCAGATTGCCCCCGTGACCGAGATTGACGGACGGTGCATCGGCGCGGGTCAGACGGGTCCGGTGACCGGGCGGGTGCAGGAGTCGTTCTTCCGGGCCGTGCGCGGTGACGATGCCGTGCATAAGGCGTGGCTCACTCCGGTGTACAGCTGATACCCCAGTCTTTCGGGCTTCCGAGTTTTCGATACTGACAACAACGATGACGGGACGCCGTCGGTCATGAGCGGGCCAAGCGAGTCGGAACTGGTGCGAGCCGACCCCGCAACGATCGATGTACTCCTCCCCGAGTTGCGTGGCTGAATCAAGTAGGCCGCGCCGGACCAGAGGTCCGTTATTTCAACGAGGGCGCCATCCGGCGCCGAACAGGGTGGGACCGCGCACCACGCCCCTGGGAAGGGGCGTGGTTTGTTGTTTTGTCGCTGGATCCTGAGCAGTCGAGCCACAGGGAGGCGTGTCATGAGGCGGATCAGCATCTTCGATACCACGCTGAGGGACGGCGAACAGTCCCCCGGCGTGAATCTCCTGCCCAATGAAAAGCTGGAAATCGCCTCACGTCTTGAGGCCATGGGTGTTGATGTCATCGAGGCCGGGTTTCCCAATACCTCCGACGGGGACTTTGAGGCCGTCCGCGCCATTGCGCGCATGGTGAAGGAGAGTACGGTGGCCGGGCTGGCCCGGACCAAGGATGACGACGTGACGCGCGCGGCGGCGGCACTGGAGGGCGCGGCTCGGCCCCGCATCCACGTCTTCACGTCCTCCTCCGCGGTCCATCTGAAACACATGCTCCGACGCTCGGAGGAAGAGGTCATCGAGCAGAGCATCCGCGCGGTGGAACTGGCTCGCCGGTACGTCGACGATGTCGAGTTCTCCGGCCAGGATGCGATGCGGTCCGATCCCCGATTCGTCTATCAGCTGCTGGAGGCCGCCATCGAGGCGGGAGCCACGGTGGTCAACATCCCCGACACCGTGGGTTACGCCACGCCGGCCGAGTTTGGCGAGCTGATTCGCCAGATCCGTGCCAACGTGCGCGGCATCGACCGTGTCCACATGTCGGTGCACTGCCACAACGATCTTGGCCTGGCGACGGCCAACACGCTGGCCGGCCTGCTGGCCGGAGCGGACCAGGCTGAGGTGGCGATAAACGGCATCGGGGAGCGGGCCGGCAATACCGCCCTGGAAGAGGTGGCGATGGTCATTGCCACC
>JBMFXK010000094.1:0-8696 GCA_049964315.1 Clostridia bacterium
AACGAGCATGTCATCCGTCTTCTGCCCCCGCTGACCATCGACGGCGACCAGCTGTCGCGCGCCGTTGACGAGGTGGGGGCCGCGATCCGCACCGTAGCGGAGATGGGTCTCGAAGAGTAGTAAGTCAGGAGGCCGTACATGCCGCGGGTCGAAGTAGAACTGAGCATCAAGAGTCCGTCGGCGCCCATCTACGAGGTGTTGGCCGCATCCGAGCGCTTTCCCGAGTTCATGAAGAGCGTGGAGTCCATTCGGGTGGTGGATCGGGGTGACGGCTTCGCCATCACGGAATGGGTGGCGCGCCTGCGGGGCGCCCGCTTCCGGTGGGTGGAACGTGACGATTTTCGCGAGAACCGGATCGACTACCAACAGCTGGAGGGCGACCTGAAGCAATTTGAAGGGGCATGGGAACTGTATCCCGAGGACGGGGGTACGCGGGTTCGCCTCGTCACCGACTTTGAGTTCGGCCTGCCGATGCTGTCGTCGCTGCTGAACCCGGTGGCGAAGGTGACACTGCGGGACAACGCGCTGGCCATGTTGGAAGCCATCCGGAGCCGCGTCGAGTCCTGAAATGGGGCAGATCCGGCTGCTGGTTGTCGTCGGCCCGGACGTTCCCGAGGACGGGGCGCACTACCTCGACACGGTGCTGCAGCACCTGGAGTGGGAATGGTTCCGGGTGACCGCGGCGGGTGAACCGGACCTCCTCCCTGTGGCGGTTCCGCTGGACGCGCGCGTGCCGCTGCGGCCGGGGCGCGCCTGGTTCTCCGGCGGACGGGAACTCGCCAGACTGCGAACCCTGTCGCAGGCCGCAGACCTCATCGACTGTCACGGATACCAAGCGCTGGCGTACGCGGCACGGGCCGGCCTAGATCCATCCCGCACGGTTTATACCCGGCACTACGCACCCGATCACCGGTCCGCCCGTCAGCGCGAAGCCTGGCTCATGGGCCGGGTGGCGGCCGTCTTCGCGCCGCGCCCCGACCTGGCGGCGTCGTCAGGACCCCGGGCCCGGCTTGTTCCCATCACGCACCCGGGGGGAGGCTCGGCTCCGCAACTGGAGCCCCTGTCGGCACGGACGCGGCTCGGTCTGAATGCGGCCGCGCCGGTGGCGGCGGTGCTGGTCGACGCGTCGTGCGACGTGACGCTGGCGGAGGAGCTGGCCGCGCGCCATCCCGAGGTGCAGTGGCTCGCCCTTCGCGGGTCGCTCGGCACCCGTGCTGCGACCACGGACCCCCTCTTGTCGGTCCAGGCAGCCGATGTGGTGCTGTTTCCAGTCCGGGACGAGCTTGACGACGCCGGGTTGCTGGATGGCGCGCTGACACTGGGACGTGCGGTCATGGCGGCGCGCGTACCCGGAGTGGTGGGGCGCTTGCGGTGTCTCACGGAAGGATACCTGCTGCCGGCAGGCGCCGTCGAAACATGGGACGAGGTGCTGTCCGCCCTGTTGGACGACCGCGAGCTGCGGCGGGTGGTGGCTGAGGGCGCCCGGCGCGCGTACGGGCCGGGTGGTCCCGGACAAGAAGTGCGTGTGCTGGAATCGCAGTATGCCGGCGTCCTGATGGCGGCCACCGGGGAATGTCCGGTCTGCACGTGAGCTCTAATGAAACTGACACGGCGTTGTAAATCAACGTAAACGCATGCCAGAAAGAGCGGGCAGGAGATTGATCGGTGAATTTCCGAGCTGGCGTCGTGATATCAGGCGCACGGCGCCGTTTTGTTGACACGAAGGGGGTCTTTGATACAATGTAGCATGGCCGCGGGCCCTGGGCGCCTTTCTGCGCCGAAAATCCGCACCAATCGGGGGAAAAGGGGGTTGGTGATGCGATGAACGCTTTGGGTCGACACGTGCTGGCAGAAGTGCACGGCTGCGAGTCCCAAGTGTTGAACGACATCGGCGCGGTGGAGCGCATTATGGTGGAAGCGGCGCTTAATGCGGGCGCTGAGGTTCGCGAGGTGGCCTTTCACAAGTTCAGTCCGCAGGGCGTGAGCGGCGTGGTGGTCATTTCGGAGTCGCATCTGGCAGTCCACACCTGGCCCGAGCACGGCTACGCAGCTGTTGACGTATTTACGTGCGGCGAGGCCGTCAACCCCTGGGATGCGTGCCGACACATTGTGCAACAGTTTGGCGCCAAGCAATTCACCGCGTCTGAGACGCTGCGCGGGGTGATGGTCGGCTCCACGGTGGAGCAGGCAGCCGTTTAGGTTCAGGAGGATTCGATGTCGCGCACGTTCGTGATGGTCAAGCCAGACGGTGTGGAACGGGGACTGGTGGGCGAGATTGTGGCCCGTCTGGAGCGGAAACACCTGCGCATCCTGGCGCTGAAGCTTACCCGGATCGATCGGGACACGGCACATGTACATTACGTAGAGCACCGCGACAAACCGTTTTTCGGTGAGCTGGTGGCATTCATCACGCGCGGGCCGGTGGCAGTCATGGTGGTCGAAGGGCCCGAGGCGGTCGAGACCGTCCGCACCCTCATGGGGGCCACCAATCCACGAGTGGCACTGCCCGGCACAATTCGCGGCGACTTCGGCCTCGAGATTACGGAAAACCTGGTTCACGGCTCCGACAGCGAAGCCTCCGCGGAGCGGGAGCTTGCGCTGTACTTCCGGCCGGAGGAGCTGGTGGGCGCCGCGCGCTCGTAGTCGTGGCATCGTACGCACGGGATGTGGTGGGGGCGGCCATCGCGGTGGCCGCCCTTTACGCGTTGATTGAGCCCTTCCGGATCCGGTTCACGGAATACCACCTCAAGGTCCCGGGGTGGCCCGAGGCCCTGTCGGGGTTGTCCATTCTGCACCTCTCCGACCTGCACGGAAGAACCCGGGCGTTCTCGCGCACCCAGTTTCAGCAATGGCTGAAGACAGCCGACCTGGTGGCGATTACCGGCGATCTCTACAGCCCCACCATCCCGCGGCGCCGCCTGGCGCGGGAGCTGCAGAGGCTCGATCCGGGGCGGCTTCTATATGTCTCGGGCAATCATGATTTCCGGCGCGGGCGGCTCCACATCGCCCCCTGGGCCCCGCCAGAGGATGTGATGCTGGACAACCGGGTGGTGACCCGGCGGCGCGGGCAGGCGGTCTATCAGGTGGCAGGACTGCCCGACCTGAAGAAGGGGCGCCCCGACTGGAGCGCGCTCGGGGTCGATGCGGGCATGTCCTCCATCCTGCTGGCACACCGGCCAGACGTGGTGCTGGATGCCCGGGCCAGGCCCTTCTCGCTGGTGCTGGCAGGGCACACCCATGCAGGCCAGGTGAGGGTCCCGGGGTACGGGGCGGTCCTGAAGCACTCGGCGCTCGCTCGGGCGGCGGTTTATGGCCTGTCCTGGCCACGGCCGGGGCAGGCGCTGGTCGTGTCGGCGGGTCTTGGCACCTCGGAGCTTCCTATCCGATTCTTTGATCGTCCGGAGGTCGTGCGCGTGGTCCTGGAGGCGGCACCGGCAGGAAATTCCGCTTCCCCTCGCCAAGCTAATCGCCATGAGGGCAAGTAACAAGGGGGCCGCCTATGCATAAGAACGCAGACCCTGTGGGAGTGATTGGCGGGACCGGCGTATACGATCCCGCCTGGCTTACGGACCGGGAGGAGCGGGACATCGAGACGCCCTACGGGACGGCCCGGGTGACTGGGGGCATGACCCAGGGACGCCGGGTGTACTTCATGAATCGACACGGCACCCAGCACAGCGTGCCGCCGCATCGGGTCAACTACCGGGCCAACGTGTGGGCACTCAAGAGTCTAGGCATCCGGGTGGTGGTGGCGACCACCGCGGTAGGGTCCCTGCGCAGGACCATCCCTCCCGGCACCCTGGTGCTGGCCGATCAGTTTCTCGATTTCACCAAGAGCCGCGTGATGACGTTCTATGACGGCGGCACCGATGGTGTGGTGCACACTGACATGACCAGTCCATACTGCGCCGGGGTGGCGGAGACCCTATACCGTCTTGGGCGGGATGCGGGACTTGCCATCGTGCGCGGTGGAACTTACGTGGCGACGGAGGGGCCGCGCTTCGAGTCCGCGGCTGAGGTGGCGTTGTTCGGGAGTATGGGCGGGGACGTCGTGGGGATGACGGGCGTTCCGGAGGTGGTACTGGCCCGGGAGCTTGGTCTGTGTTATGCCACCCTCAGCATCGTGACCAACCTCGGGGCGGGTCTGTCCGACAAGCCGCTGACGCATGAGGAAGTGCTGGGCCTGATGGCCGCGACCGTGGGGTCCGTGCGTGACCTGCTCATGGAGGCCCTGCCCGATGTCGGAGCAGCACCGTGCGCCTGTCTCCCCGGACCGCGCGAACTGCCCGGGAGCGCGATCGGCCGACGTCTTGAAGGCGGAGCATGAGCAGGTGGATGGGAACGGAGGAGACGACATGAGCGTCCGAGACACCCTGGCCAGCGGCCGTTCAAAGCTTGAGTGGGTGCACGACCGGATGCCGCTCTTGGGCCGGCTGCGCGATCGTTACCACACCGAAAGGCCCTTGGCCGGGCAGCGCTTGTCCATGTCGCTGCACTTGGAGGCCAAGACCGCGGCCCTGGCCGAGCTTTTGGCCGAAGGCGGCGCCAGCGTGGCCATTACCAGTTCCAATCCACTCTCCGCCCAGGACGATGTGGCGGCGGCCCTGGCCGAGCGGGGGGTGGAGGTGCATGCGCGGCGCGGCCTCGACGCCGCGGAGTTTGACCGGTTGCAGCACAGGGTGCTGGACATCGAACCCACGCTGATCCTGGATGACGGGGGGGAACTACTGTCCCGCCTGGTCACCTCGCGGGCCAGCCTGGCTTCCGGCGTGCGGGGAGGGGCTGAGGAAACCACCACCGGCGTCACCCGCATCCGGGCTCTGGAGAAGGCCGGCAAGCTGCCGTTTCCGATGGTGGCGGTGAATGATGCGGCCATGAAGCATCTCTTTGACAACCGGTACGGCACCGGACAGTCGACCTGGGAAGGCATCATGCGCGCGTGCAACACGTCCATCGCCGGCGCGAATGCGGTGGTGGCGGGATACGGCTGGTGCGGGCGGGGCGTGGCCGAACGGGCGAGCGGGCTCGGGGCGCATGTCATCGTGACCGAAGTGGACCCCATCCGGGCCAACGAAGCCGTCATGGATGGCCATCGGGTGATGCCGATGCGGGAGGCGGCACGGCTGGCCGACTTCGTGGTGACCACCACCGGTTGTCGCGATGTGGTGCGGTCCGAGCACCTGCGGATCATGAAGGACGGTGTCGTGCTGGCCAATGCCGGACACTTTGATGTCGAGGTGGATGTAGCCTGGCTCAGGGCGGAGGCGGTTCAGGAACGGGCCGGGCGGACACCGGATCTGGTCGGCTATACGCTCGCCGACGGGCGGACCCGCTGGGTCATTGCGGAGGGCCGGCTGGTGAACCTGGCCGCGGGCGACGGGCATCCGGTCGAGATTATGGACATGACCTTCGCGCTCCAGGCCCTGTCGTTGGAGAGCCTCGCCCGAACCACCCGGCCGCCTGCGCTGTATCCGGTGGATCCGGAGGTCGATCTCTGGGTGGCTCGGGCACGGCTGGAGGCGATGGGCGTGGAGATTGACCGTCTGACCCGCTCCCAGATCCGGTATCTCGACTCCTGGGACGTGTCATGATCACGAGCCCTGTCACCTTCCGCGCCGGTGCGGTCCTCACCGGAAATCCGGAGTGTCCACTGTACTCCCCGGGCGAGGTGCGCATCGAGCACGGTCGGATCTCCTATGTCGGGGCCCCCGGTAGGACCGGGACGGGGCGGATCGTCGACCTACCCGAGGGCGTGGTGCTGCCGGGCTTGATCAACGCACACCAGCATGCCGCTATGGTCTTGTTGCGCGGCTATGCCGACGACGTCCGCCTCATGCCCTGGCTCCATGACCACATCTGGCCGGTGGAGGCTCGCCTGGGCGAGGAGGACGTATACGTCGGCACGCTGCTGGCTTGTGCGGAGATGATCCGGTCTGGGACGACGGCGTTTCTGGACATGTACATGTTTCCAGAAGCGGTGGCGCGGGCGTGCGAACAGGCGGGCATCCGGGTTGGGATTGCCTGGCCCCTGGTCGGGAGCCTTGCGGAAGCCGCGCCCCGGCTGGAACGGCTGCTGGAGCTTTCGCAGGCCTGGGCCGGGTCGGATTTGGTGCGGCCCTGGCTCGGTCCCCATGCGCCTTACACATGTGGGGAGGACCTGCTGCGGAGGGTGGCAGAACTGTCGAAAGAGGCTGGGCTCCGGATCCACACCCACTTGTCGGAGAGCGTGGAAGAGGTGGACGCGCTCAGGCGGGAGCGCGGCCTGACCCCGATTGCATATGCCCGGGAGACGGGCATTCTGGGTGCGCGGACGGTGGTGGCCCACGCCACCGTGCTGGATAGCGACGACGTCGCTATCCTGGCAGACAGCGGAGCCAGCGTCGCCCACTGTCCCGCTTCCAACTTGAAGCTGGGAAACGGCGTGGCACCCGTGCGCGCTCTGGTGGACCGCGGGGTGAACGTAGCGTTGGGCACTGATGGGGCGGCCAGTACCAATACGCTCGACCTGTTCCTGGAGATGCGGCTCGCCGCCTGGCTGCAGAAGTCGGCGGCCGGCGACCCGTCCAGCTTCACGGCCCGAGACGCTCTGACCCTGGCCACCGCCGGGGGTGCCCGTGCCCTGGACCTCGAGACGGGGGCGCTGGCGGTGGGGCGACCGGCCGATCTGGTGGCCCTCTCGACCTGGGCCTCGCACCTGCAGCCCGTTCACGACCCGGCTTCCGCTCTCGTCTACGCGGCGCGTCCTGAAGACGTCCGCTATACCGTCATGAACGGACGCATCGTACTGGATGACGGCATCATCACCACCTTTGATGAGGAAGCGGTGATGCATGAGGCCCGGGAGCGCGCCCGGCGCCTGGTTCGCGGCTGAGCATCCGGCCTGCGGGCACGGCGCCCCGCATTCCCGTCGGGCAACCGCCCCCGCGGGCATCCGAAGGTATCCGAAGCGATCCGAAGCGATCCGAAGGAGGACCTGGTATCCATGGCATTCGATCCGAACGACAATCCCTGTGTCATTTGCGGCCCTGACAACCCGATCGGGCTGCATACCCAATGGGATGCCCGTGACGGTGAGTCGGTGGCCAATGTGGCCATCCCGGAGGATTTCCAGGGCTGGCGGGGGGTGGTCCACGGCGGTCTGGTGGCCGCGCTCCTGGACGAGGCCATGTGGTACGCGACCTACAGTGTGACCGGTACGTCCGTGCTGACGGTGGCGTTGGAGACCCGCTACCACCACCCGACTCCTGTCGGCCACGTTCTCCATGTCACCGGTCATGCTCTCTCCACGCGCCACCACTTGACGGACTGCACCGCGGAAGTGCGCGACGCCGAGAGCGGGGCCGTGCTGGCCAGTGCCCGCGGCCGCTTCATGCCCGATCGGAGCCGCTAGAAGTCGTGTCGTGGCACGAGGTGAGGGTGGCGCTGCACGTCCACTCCCGCTACTCGGACGGCAGCGGCACCGTGGAACAGATCCTGGCGGCGGCCCAAGGGCTGGTCGACGTGGTCTGGCTCACCGATCATGACGGTCTGGCCGCCCGGACAAGCCCGGGCGAGGGTCGCTACGGCTCCGTGCTGCTGCTGGTGGGGACGGAAATGACCCCGCCCACAGACCACCTCCTGGTGCTCGGCACCGACTTCGTTCCCGATCGGGAGGGCTCGTGGGCGGAGGCGGTGCAGGCGGTGGCCCAGGCCGGGGGTCTCTCGTTCGTGGCCCATCCCGCCGACCCCGGAAACGCGGTCTTGCGGCTGCCGTCGTACCGATGGACGCGACGCGAGGTCCGGGGTTTTACGGGTCTGGAGGTATGGAACCATCTTTCGCAGTGGATGCGGGCCGTGCACGGGATCGGGAGCGGCGTCAATGCGCTGGCCCACCCGCTGCGCGGCGCGGAGTCTCCCGACCCTGAGGTCCTCGCCCTCTGGGATGTCATGGCGGCTCAGGAACGCATCGTCGGGGTGGCCGGGCTCGACGCGCACGCCGTCCGCATTCCGCACCGCCGGCTCGGCTTCCCGGTGTTTGCGTACCGCTCGGCGTTCGGGTGGATCACAAACCGGGTCTTGGTGGAGCGACGCCTGCAGGACGCCACGCTGGTGGAAGCGCGTGCGATGCTGCTGGCAGGGTTTCGCGAAGGACGGGTGGTCATGGTGAACGAGAGGCGTGGGCACGCGGCCGGCCTTCGCGTGGAGGGTCGGGCCGGGTCACAGACCGTAGCGGTGGGGGGCGAGATCTCGTGGAGCGGCGACGCCGCTCTCCTGGTGACAACTCCGCTTGCCGGCCGTGTGACCATGGTGCTGGAGGGCCACGCGTCCGGGCCGCATGAGGTCCAGCCCGGGCGTGTCCTGAGCATTCCCGTCCCGAAGCCGGGAGCCGCCCGCGTGGAGATTGCGGTGCGGAAGGGCTCGCACGTCAGACCGTGGGCTTACTCGAATCCCGTCTATTTCCGACCGCCCACTCTTAGAAGGCCCCGCCCAGACGCCTGATGATGTCGCGGGCCTCCGCGGCTCGAGTGTCATCCACCACCGCGGTGAGCAGGATCGCCTCACCGACATTGGCGCCCGGGATGTTCAGCATGTTGTCCCAGGCCGCGGCGCTGGTCCATTTGTCGTCCAGGCTATCCGCCTGGTAGCCGAAGCGTCCCCATTCCACCAGCGGAACCTGGCGGGAGCTGGCATTCCGCCCGACCGTATCGACCTGCACC
>JBMFXK010000095.1:0-8692 GCA_049964315.1 Clostridia bacterium
CGGAGGAGTCACACCGCGAACCCGTCTGGTAGGCACAGGCGCACTGCCGTCCGCGCGGTGAGAGGGGCGTCGCCATGTACTATCAAGGCGCGACGGCTGTCCTGGCCTTGAGGCTCGGCACGACCGGGCTGGGGCATCCGCTGCGGGTCGCCATCACCGGTATCGATGTGCCGGCACGACCCGCTGGCCGATGAGCTGCGTGACGAGTGGATCCGGTTCGGGCAGCCCGTCGTGCGGGTCTCGATCGACGACTACGAGCACCCGCGCGCGGAGCGGTACCGGCAGGGAGCCTAATCCCCACCGGCTTACTATCATGACTCGTTCGACTTTCAGGTGCAGCGCGATCGGGCGATGATGCCCCTGGGGCCGGGGGGCACACATCTCCATCGACAGCACCTGTTCAACCTCGCCCAACACATTGGCGAGACGAGTAGCCTGACGACGTCGCGCCGGCGGACGCCGTTGCCTTGATTGACGGGGTATGCCTCGCCAGCCGCCACCTTTCCCCGTGCCGGGACTACCGCATCCTCCTGCACACGCCGCGGAAAGTCGCGCCGGAAAGAGCCATGCGCCGGGATCTGGCCTCCTGGCCGTCCCCCTGGCGCACTGGCCGGCACTATCACCGGCGCTACTTTGCCGCCCAAGATCTGCGCGCGGCCGAGGTGGACCTGGAGCCGTGGGAGGATGCCGTCGTCGTGACAGGCGGCGATGCGGTGCGCGTGCGGCTGCGGTCCCGGTCTGATGAGTCCCAAGGCTGAGGCGGGGCGGCCCAGCGCCCATGCCCACAATCAGGACAGCACCCAACCGGTGAGCCTGCCGCGGGCAGGATTATCTCCCGTTGAGTCGAGAAAAGAGCAACGTTAGCGGGGGAGGTGGAGCGGTGGCGCAGGCGACAGTGCCGGGTGCCGCGCGGGACGCCCCTTACACCACCCGGGTCGGCAGACGGCTCCTGGCCGAGCGCGGTTTCTGGCTCGGCGCCGTATTTGTGGTCGGACTGGTGTTCTTCGCATTCGTCGGACCCCACCTCTATCGCGTCAACCCGTATTCGGTGAACGCGAATCTCTCGATGGCGGGGCCGGGTCCGGGACGGCCGCTGGGCAGCGACGTGCTGGGCCGGAATGAGCTGGCGCGCCTCATGCTGGGCGGTCAGCCCTTTCTCGTCATCGGATTCCTCTCGGCCGTCATGGCAGTGGCGCTGGGCACTGTCGTGGGCCTGATCGGTGCGCTCGGAGACGGTCCCTGGCCCCCCGTTCTGATGTGGCTTTCGGATACAGTGCTCAACGTCCCCCAGGTCGTGCCCCTCCTGCTGTTTGAGGTACTGGTGCAGCCGAATGCCTTCACCTTCATCGTCGTGATCGGCGGGACGGGATGGCCGGTGGTGGCCCGCATGGTGCGGGCGGCGGCCCTGGAGGCGGGGGCGCAGGATTACGTGGAGGCTGCCCGGGCTCAGGGTGCCGCGCCGGCCCGCATTTACTTTCGCCACGTGCTCCCAAACATCCGCGGCACCCTTCTGATCGCGGCAAGTCAGCAGTTGAATCAGGGTGTACTGGTCCTGGCGACCGTGTCCTTCCTCGCCTTCGGGCTTCCCCCGCCGCTTCCCAATTGGGCCCACATGGTGGCGGAGAGCTTCAGCACCATCCAGGAAGGGGCCTGGTGGCTGGTGCTGCCGCCAGGCCTCGCCTTCGTACTCCTGCAGGTGGGCGTAAACCTGACCGCCGACGGGCTCCACCGCGCTCTGGAGACGCGCACCGGGGAGCGGATGCGCTGATGCTGCACTACGTGGTGTCGCGCACCGTCATCGCTCTCCTATCGCTGGCGGCCATCTCCCTGGCCATCTTTGGCCTCCTGCATCTCGATGCGGCCACGCCGGCGGCTGCCATGCTCGGCCTGCGGCATGACACGCCGGCCAATGTCGCCGCCCTCAACCGGGCCATGGGGTGGAATCTGCCGGTGCCCGTGCAGTACGTGCACTGGGTTTCCACTTTTGTGCGGCCGCACGGCTCGGGAAGCGCCGTCCTCTTGGGAAACCTGCCCATCACCCTGGAGCTCATGGTTCTGGGACTGGGGTTCTCCCTCCTCATGGGGGCCGGGCTGGCGTTCTACCAGGTCCGGAACCCGGGCACGCTGGCCGACAAGGTTCTGACCGGCATCACCTACGTGATGTCTGCGGTGCCCGGGTTCTGGCTGGCCATCCTGCTCGTCTGGGTGTTCACGCTCTACTTTCTCCTGCTGCCTCCGCCGGGACCGCCGCTGCCGGACCAGATGGGATTCTGGTGGTGGGCGCGGTTCGAGACACTGCCCGTGGCGACCATCGCCCTGACGACGGTGGGTTACTGGTCACGCCAGTTTCGGGCCGCGCTGGAGGAGGCGCTGCGGTCGGAGTACGTCCGTACAGCCCGCGCCAAGGGTGTTCCCGAGTCCCGCATCCTGCGGCACCACGCGTTTCGCAATGCGCTCCTGCCGCTGATTGCGCTGGCGGGGACGTCGCTGCCGAACGTCCTCAATACGGTGATTGCGGTCGAGGTGATCTTCTATCTGCCCGGTGCCGGCAGGTTACTCATCAACAGTGTGAACGGTCTCTTCTTCGCCACCGCCACCAGCGTGGCCATGGCGCTGGCACTGGTCACGGTGGCAGCCAACTGGCTCGCGGACCTGAGCTATGGCCTCGTCGACCCGCGCATCGAGTATCGCTGACCCACCGTCGACGGGGGATCAGGACACGCCTGACTTGAACAGCATGATCCAGATCGACATGCCAATCATGCCGGCCGCGATGAAGAAGGCGAGGCCCAGTGGGAGGATCTGCCAGGCGGGGCCGCGACTCTCACGTACGTGCATGAAGACACCCAGCTGCAGGGCGGCCTGACCGACCGCCAGAGTGAGGATAACGACCAGAAGCAGCACGGGTGGCATGAGGTGCCGGGTGACCAGGAAGAAGGACCCAAATGTGAGCACCAACGAGCCCGCGTAGCCCCAGATCTGCACGGAGGGAAAGGTGGTCGCGTGCACCTGGGGTGCCAGGAACTGCATTCCTTCTTCCCGGGCGCTCTGTTCGGATGCGGTTCGTGGTTCGGCCATGCCAAGCCTCCCGTCGATTAGAGCCGTCTCGCCGTCGTCTGTCTCATGGCTGTCCGCCTCAGCCGATTTTCCCGCCCAGGTAGACAAACGTGAAGATGAACACCCAGACGATGTCGAGGAAGTGCCAGTACAGGGAGAAGGTGTAGACCTTCCGCGCCGTGACGGGCGTGATCCCGCGTCGGGCCAGCTGGACGAGAAGCGTCACGGCCCAGAAGATGCCGAAGGTGACATGCCCGCCGTGGGTGCCGACCAGAATGTAGAACGCCGACAGAAACGCGCTTTGGTGCCAGGTCAGGCCCTGGCTGACCATGGTGGTAAAGTCGTGAATCTCGCTCGTTACGAAACCGGCTCCCAGCACCAGTGTGGCCAAGAGCCACAGACGAAGCGCTCGGATCCGTCCCGTTCGCATCGCCCAGATGGCCAGACCCACAGTGAAGCTCGAGGTGAGCAGCAGGATGGTTTCCAGCAGCACCGGGCCCAAGTGAAACACCTGAGCCGGGCCCGGCGCCTCCGCCACCCGGCTGCGGTACACGGCATAGGAGGCAAACAGGCTTGCGAAGATGAGGATGTCCGTGATGAGGAACATCCAGAAGCCGGTGACCTTGATACTTTCCCGCTCGTCCGCCAGTTCGAGCGGCAGCCCCGCTGCGAGACCGGTATCTTCCTGTGCCAGCGGCAAACTCATGCCTGCAACCTCCCAAGTGCGGCCTCTGTGCGTCGGATGACGTCTGCACCGAGGAGCGCGTGTTCTGCGTAGTCGAAGCCGGAGTACACCAGAGTGGCGATGACCCCCACCAGACCCAGGCCGGCGACGAACCACCACGAGAACACCATGCCGAAACCGAAGACGAAGAAGGACAAGCCTAGGAAGAACGGCACCGGAGTGTTCTTCGGCAGTTCAATCGGGTGGATGTCAGCGGCCGTCAGGCTGTTGGCCAGCGTCTCCCCGCTCTCTTTCATCGCCCACCACGGATCGCGGTCGGTGATGACCGGGATGCGGGCAAAGTTATACTCCGGCGCGGGGGAGGGAATCGCCCACTCCAGGGTCCTCCCGTCCCAGGCGTCTCCGGTCAGGTCCCGCTCGCCGTGGGCGAGGCTCCACCACACGTTGTAGACCAGGACCAGGAACCCCGCCCCCATCATGAACGCTCCCACCGTGGAGATGACGTTCAAGGGATGCCACCCGAGACCAAAGGGATAGGTGTTGAGACGACGCTGCATCCCTTCCAGGCCCAGCAGGTACTGGGGAAGAAACGTGACCCAGAACCCCAGGAAGAAGAGCCAGAAGGACCACTTGCCCTGGGTCTCGTCGAGCTTCATGCCGAACATCTTCGGCCACCAGTAGTACATGCCGGACAACAACCCGAACAGGGTCCCGCCAATCAGCACGTTGTGGAAGTGTGCGACTAGGAAGTACGTGTTGTGGAACTGGTAGTCCACCGGCACGGTGGCCAGGATGATGCCGGTGGCCCCGCCGATCACGAACGTGGGGATGAAGGCCATCTGGTACAGCATGGCCACGGTCATGCGGATACGGCCGCCCCACATGGTGAAGATCCAGTTAAAGATTTTCACCCCGGTGGGGATGGCAATCAGCATGGTGGACAGGCCGAAGAAGGCGTTGACGCCGGGGCCGGCGCCCATGGTGAAGAAATGGTGCACCCACGTTCCGTACGCCAGGAACATGATGGAGACCAGCGATGCCACCATGACCTCGTACCCGAAGAGACGTTTGGAGGAAAAAGTCGCGACCACCTCTGAGAAGATGCCGAAGGCGGGAAGCACCACGATGTAGACCTCCGGGTGCCCGAACAGCCAGAACAGGTTCACATACATCATCGGCATGCCGCCGTGGCCGAGGGTGAAGAACGAGGAGTGGAACAGCCGGTCAATCAGAGACATCGAAAGCGCCACCGTAAGAGGGGGAAAGGCGAAGATGACCAGTGCCGAGGTCATCAGCGCCGACCAGGTAAAGAGGGGCATCTTCATCAGGGTCATGCCCGGCGCCCTCATGCGCAGGATGGTGACGACGAAGTTGATGCCGGTCATGGTGGTTCCAATGCCGGCCACCAGGAGCGACATGAAGTAATAGTTCTGGCCGACTCCGGGAAGGAAAACGGTCTCGCTCAGCGGCGGGTACGCGGTCCAGCCAGCGCTTGGCGACCCGCCCACGACGAACGACATATTCAGGAGCAGGGCGCCGAACGCAAACAGCCAGAAGCTCATCGCGTTCAGGCGCGGGAAGGCCACGTCGCGGGACCCGATCTGGAGCGGCACCACGGCGTTGAAGAGGGCGAAGATGAACGGCATGGCCATGAAGAAGATCATGATGGTGCCGTGGGTGGTGAACAGCTGATCGTACTCCAGGGCGGTGATGAGATGCTGGTGGGGCAGCGCCAGGTCGGTCCGGATCATGAGGGCGTCGGTGCCCGCCCTGAACAGCATCGCGATCGCCCCGATGAGGTAGAGCACGGCGATCTTCTTGTGGTCGACGGTCGTGATCCATTCCTTCCAGACGTGGCGCCAACGGCCCTTGATAAAGAGGATGTGGAAGAGGATTGCGCCGGTGGCAATGATGAGCACATCCGCTCCGAGCTCGGTCGGCCGGCGGGTTCCGGCCGGAAAGAGGGTGTGGAGCAGATAGACCATCCAACCGGGCAGCGTCATGAGGCTTCCTCCTTCAGGACCGACTTCAGGACCGAATTCAGGACCGACGCCTGACGAACGGTGCGACGGTGTCAGCTCTTGCGGGGATCGTTGGTCATGGGCATGTACATCCCACCCTGCAGCACGAATCCCGACTTGGTGTGGGGGAATGTCGCCAGGGGATACGCTCCGTACGTCTGGTCGCCCACCACGGTGAAGTCCAAGAGCCGGTGATAGTCGGCCAGGGTCATCGGTGCCTTGGTGTGCCGCACGGTCCCGGCCCACGCTCGGAACTTCGCCGGGGAGACGGCCCGCACGTGAAAGTACATGGCGGCGAATCCCACCCCGGAGAAGTTGCCGCTGTGTCCCCAGTAGACGCCCGGCCGGCTGGCCTGAAGCCACAGGGGCAGGACCCTACCGGGCATCGTGTACTCCATCCCGCCCAGCTGCGGAACCCAAAAGGTGTTCATCGGTGATTCGGCGGTGAGTTCGAACAGGACGGGCTCGCCGGTCGGGATTTCGATGTAGTTCACGGTGGCAATATGTTGCTGGGGATACTCAAACAGCCACTTCCACTGCAATGACGTCACATCAATCACCACAGGATCGCGGGCCTTCGGCAGGTGGGCCAGTTCGTATGTCACGCCAACCGTGGGAATCGCAATGATCGTGAGCAGGATGGCGGGCACGATAAACCATAAAGGCTCCAGGATGCGGTGGCCGTGCCAGTTGGGCATGTAAGGGGCCCGGTTGCCGGGACGATCCCGGAAGCGGATGACCGTCACGGCGTAGAGCGCGAACACGGAAACGATCACGATGCCCATGGCGACTCCGGCCAGCACGAACAGATGCAGCTCTTTTGCCGCGACAGGGCCGGCGGGGTGGAGCAGGACGTACTGCGGCCCGCACCCGGTGGTCAGTAGTCCGGTCGCCAAGATCACCGCGATGAGCAGACGGCGCCGGGGTGTGCGGGAACGAAGAGCGCGTCGATACGCCTTCATCTGTCGCAGCACCACCGTAAGTCCCCTCCCCTGCAAAAGGTTCGGGTCCAGGGTAGCACTTGCGACCAATTATGTTACTCGTACCGGTTGAAGTTTAAACATTAGCCAGAGGCAGGCGCCTCAAAACTGGTATGGCAATTGGCACATGCGGCTTTCTAACAGAACATCGTCCGATTCCCGTCCCGTGTCCTGATAATGCGGAAATTCGAAGCTACGGGACCCTGGAGAAGCGCAGCCAGTCAGGCGAGAAGAGGTGGGCTGCCTGCGCACCGGGGTTCACGTGTCGGCCGGCTGCGCGCACTCCAATGTCCGGGTGATTACGCTGCCGCACCGCCCAGGGGACTTCGACGGGCGGCCGCTCAATGCACACCGAGCCGCTCCCTCGTTCATAAGTCTTGGGGGGACGGCCGTATCTCGTGTGGGGGCCGCGGGCTAGAAGGGAAGGGCGCCGAAGGGGCCGGCGGCCTGACCCGCATCCTGCTCCAGGGCGCGGTATTCAGCCTCGCTGAGCCGTCCGCGCCGCCACTCGTGCCGGGCCAAGGCCAAAGGATCATGATGATCCCGGTAGAGCTTCTGAACATCCGGATGCTTGATATGCCGGAGAAACGCGAACACCAGCGGGCCGAGGCCCACCACAGCCACAAGGAGCAGGATCAGGGCGAGGCGGACAACATCGCCGGTTGTGGCGAGCGGGAGATGGGGCTCCATGGCTGTCTCCTTCCAATGAGAATGCGCTGCACCGTGTCGAACGTGCTTGTGCCTTGGAGTTGACCGCTTTTGCCCGACAACTGAAGGCGATAGTCGAAGGTTATTGACTCATCCTATTCTCTATGACTACGGAGGCTCCTGCTTGTTCTGGAAGGCATTTGGAAACGGCGTCCGAATGTTTTCGCTCCGGGGTGAGCACATGGCGGTTCAGGTAGTGGTGTTGAACGGCGCGTCCAGTTCGGGTAAGACCACGCTGGCCCGGGCGCTTCAGGATGTACTGACGGAGACCTGGCTTAGGACCGGGGTGGACATGCTGCTGGAAATGGCGCCGCCGCGCGTGGAGCGAGCGCTTATCGGGAGCGACGGCAGCGTGGACGGCGACGTGCCCGAGTTCCGCGCGGCCGAGCAGGTGTGGATGGATGCGGTGGCGTTCCTGGTGCAGTCCGGATCCCGCGTCGTGCTGGACGAGGTGTTGCTCTCCGGGAGGGCCGGGGCGGACAGGTGGCAGCAGGCGCTGCCGGGGGTCCCAATCCTCTGGATCGGCGTGCATTGCGCGCCAGAAGAGTCGGAACGGCGGGAGCGTGCCCGACCGGACCGTGTCCCGGGAATGGCGGCACTTCAGGCGGGACTGGTCCATCGCGGGATGAGGTACGACCTCGAGGTCGACACCACCTCCATGCCGCCGGAGGAACTCGCCCGTCAGATAGCCGCTCTCATCGAGCGATGACGGCCGTGTGTCGGCCGGTGTTGGGGAGGCAGGGGCAGAAGCCAGTTGCTGCTGGCTCCGATTGGGAAGGCCCCGGCCCGGCAGTGCAACGAGGGCGGTTCGGGTGCGGAAGACCGACTCGGTCGCCCGGGCACCGGTACAGCCCTATCACCGGATGCGTTGCCGCCGAGCCCACGATGCACACGAAAAAACCCCACACTTTAGCCGTCCCGTCACACGTTCGACCCGGGCGTACTGCCGGTCCGGGGTCGCTGCCGCGGCCGGCGTCAGGGCCGGGTCACCAGGAGTCTCCACTCTTCGCGCAGAGTCAGGCTCCGGCGCACAGGTCTTCCTCTGGGCAGCCGGGATCGGCAGCTCACGGTGATAAGGGGGCAGAATCTGGCAGGAGGCTCCGCCGAGCGCTCGGCTGTCCGCGATGCGACGCACTTGGGGATCCCAGCAGGCGGAGCCCCGCTCTGTCTACTCCCAGGCCGTGTGGAGCCAGTCCGCGTACACGGCGCGCTGCTCCGCGCTGGCCGCCTTCCGCCGCCGG
>JBMFXK010000096.1:0-8692 GCA_049964315.1 Clostridia bacterium
AGAGCGTCCTTGGCCGTGAGGAACAGTACCGGCGTCCGCACGCCGTCCTGACGGAGGCGCCGCGTCAGCTCCAGCCCATCCAGGTCCGGCAGCATGATGTCCAGCACGATGAGGTCGGGCGGAGCGTCCTGCGCCATCGCCAGGGCAGATCGCCCGTTCTGCGCCTCTTTGACCTCAAACCCTTCATACCGCAGCGTGGTCGCGACCGCGTCAACGATGGCCGGCTCGTCATCCACCACGAGCACCGTCGGGCGCCCAGATTCGTCCGCCATCAACCTCATCCCTTCCCCGGCTTCCATTCTCGGCCCGATTCCGGCACCTCTTCCCGAGCGTATCAAATCAGGTGAGAGCCGCATGGACGTGCTCTGAGGGTTCCCTGAATGCCTGCTGGGAATCAGTTGTGGTAGGTGGCCGCGAGATCCCACAGGGCTTGCCTGCCGGACCCGACAAACCAGTAAAACAGGCCGTCGATGCCGGCCTGACGAGCCGCCGCGAGCACCAGGCGGAGGCTCTTACGATCCATGTAGTAGACGATGTGGCGATGGTGGTGGAGCGTGTAGAGGAAATATGGCGCCTCGCCACGGGCGTTCCAGTGGATTCTGGCATGGTGGGAGGTGATGAGCGCCTGCACCTGGCCGAGGGTCAGGCCGGCGGCATCGCGTCCGGCCCAGTCATAGCCGTAGAACGGAATGCCAAGCCGGATCTTGGGCGCTGGAATGGTGGCGGCGGCATAAGACAGGACGCGCCGCACCCACCAGACCGGGGCGATGGGACCCGGTCGGCTGCCCGGATAGGAGTAGTCGTAGGCCATGATGAGCATCGCGTCGACCCGGCGGCCGAGCCCGCGATAGGAGAAGGCGCTTTTTCTGGCATCCCGTCGCGTAAGAGCGGGTACGTCAATGGACAGCAGGCGATGCTCGCCGTGCAAGGCGCTTGCCAGCGCACCGATAAAGCGCGTCAGCGCCGGTCCGTCGCGCCGGGGCACTCCCTCGAAATCGACGTTGATGCCGTCGAACGGAGGCTCGGCGGCAGCCGCTGCCAAAGCGCGGATGAGGGACTCCTCGCGCCCGCGGCTGTGCAGGATCGCGACGATGAGACGGGTGTCGACGCTGGCCCGCGGCGACACCAGGTTGGACACGGTGAGCTCCGTGGGCAGGCGGCGAAGGACAAGCGTGCCAAGCAGGGCGGCCGGCGCGCTGTCTTCCAGTGTTCCGTCAGGGGTTATGACCGCCGTGTCGAGATATATCACCGCCAAGCCCGGTGCATGTGCCAGCATGACCGGGACGGACTCGGTGTCGTACAGGACGACGAACCCGCCCAACGCCGGCGGCAGTGTGCTCTCGCCGGCGCCGCTGGCCTCGAACCCGGTCAGCACGAAGGTAAACACAACAGCGACCAGGCTTGCGGCTAAAAAAACCGCCGATCGTGACCATATCGGGCGTGGGTGTGGCCTCGTGGACAGCGCTCCGTTTCGTTAAGATCATGGCGCAGACATGCAAGATGTTTTGGGAAGGACGCTTCTGGGTGTTTCGAGCGATATCCTGCTGAACGTGTTTCGCAGGATGCTGGCGTCTTGGAATGGGTTGTGGGCAGTCGATGCGCAGGTGATGAGCCGGGTCATCGGGAAGCCAAAGTTCCTCCAAGGCCTCTCCCAGCGCCTTCCCAGCTTGCCGCGTCATCATGGACACACAGGATTCCGGGGTTCGCTCGGTAGCGGTGCGGAATCCAGGAGTTGCTTGATTCGGTCGATTGGGGCCGCGCAAACGGGCGCCATCGACCTCTGAGACACCACCTGGGAAGGAAGGGATCGCAATGCCGTTCAATGATCGCCCCGAAGATGGCACCAGGCCGCCAGAGGGCTATCAACCGGCCGCCGGGTTCAGCGACGGGCAGGGGCAGCTGCCGTCTGATCCGTACCGCGGCCTTCATGCGGCGGCGCCCCGCTCGCGCTGGCACGCCCTCAAGACCGGTGCATTGATTGCCGCGGTGGCAGTGGTGGCGGGAGGCGCGGGTGCCGTCGCCGCGCATCATTACTTTTCTTCGCCGTCCAATCCGATCTCGGTGGCGGCTCCCACCACCGGCAGCGCCAGTGCCGTCGGCAGCACCAACATCAACGCGGGTTCCGTGGCCAAGAGCGTCGAGCCCGCGGTGGTGGACATCAATGTAGTCCTCCAGCAGGGCGAGGGCACGGCGGCCGGTACCGGCATGATCCTGACATCATCCGGCGAAGTGCTGACCAACAACCACGTCGTCGAAGGATCGATCAGCATCAAGGTGTCGGTGCCCAACCATGGCACGTACACGGCCCGGGTGATCGGGGTCGACCCGACCGCGGACGTGGCGCTGCTCCAGCTTCAGGGCGTGAGCGGCAAGCTTCCGACCGTGACCCTTTCGGGTTCGGCACCGGGCGTCGGCGAGCAGGTCATCGCCATCGGCAACGCGCTCGGCATGAATGGGACGCCGACCGTGACCGAAGGCACCATCACCGCCCTTAACCGGAATATCACCGCCGGGGATACGCTCGGCAACACGGAGAATCTCCACGGCATGCTGCAGACCGATGCAGCACTGGCCCCCGGCGACTCCGGCGGCCCCCTGGTGAACGCCGCGGGCCAGGTGGTGGGCATGGACACGGCCGCATACGCCGGCCAGCAGTCCAGCGCCAGCTTCACCAATGTGGGATTTGCCGTTCCGATCGCGTCAGCGCTCCACATCGTACAGCAGATGCAGGCGGGGGACGGATCCTCCACCGTCATCCTCAACCAGAAGCCGATGATAGGGGTGGCTGTCGGACCCACCAGCGCGGCCAACCCGCTCTACCAGTACCAGGCGGGCATGCCCACTTCGGGCGCCTACGTGGAGTATGTGGAGCCGAACAGCCCGGCGTCCAGCGCGGGCATTCAGCCCGGGGACGTCATCGTGGCCTTCAACGGGCAGACGGTCTCGAGCCCGTCGCAGCTAGCCTCCCTGGAGACACCGTTCAAGGCCGGGCAGACGGTGTCCGTGACCTGGGTCAACACCAATGGCCAGCAGCAGTCGGCATCGATGCAGCTGGTGCCAGGCCCGGCTCAGTAATCAGCACCCGCCACGAAAGCCGCCGCCCAGCCACGGGCGGCGGCTTCTCGCGTCCGCCCAGAACCGGGCGGAGATGGATCCCAGCGCGATGGGGCGCGCATTACAGCCGGGTGAGTTATCATAGCGGCTTCAGACGGTCGGAGGGATCGCGTGGACCGGGAAGAGCTTCGCGAGACGTTTAATCGGACCGCCGCGCGCTACCATCAGGCCCGGCCGGATTACCCGCCGGCACTGTACGACGCCTTGATGGAGGCCGCGCAGCTGGAGCGCGGCGACCGCGCGCTGGAGGTTGGGCCTGCCACCGGCAAGGCGACGATTCCCCTGGCCCGCCGCGGACTGGTCATCACAGCCGTCGAGCTGGGTGCCGAGCTGGCGCGCGAAGCCCGGCGCAATACGGCCGGCCTTCCCGTCGCGGTGGTGACTGGACGCTTCGAGGATTTCGCGCTGCCCGAGGACGCGGTGCTGTTTGATCTGGTGTTTGCCGCCACCAGCTGGCACTGGATCGACCCGGGCATCGCCTACGAGCGGGCCTGGCGACTGCTGAGACCCGGGGGACATCTCGCCTTCTGGAGTGCTTCGCACGTCATCCCGGACGGGGGCGATCGCTTCTTCTACGAGATCCAGGACGTCTACGACGAGATAGGGGAAGGGCTGCCGACGTCTTATCAATGGCTCCGGCCGGGAGAGCTGCCGGACGAGAGCGACGCCATCCGCAACAGCGGCCGCTTCGAGCCCGTGCTGGTGCGCCAGTTTGACTGGGAGCTCGTCTATACCGCCGAGGCGTACATCGCGCTGCTGGAAACGTTTTCGGGACATATGTCCATGTCGTCCGCACAGAAGGAGCGTCTCTACGGCGCCGTGCGGGAACGGCTGGCGGCACGCCCCGACCCGCGCCTGCGGCGGCACTGGGGGGCCTGTCTGCATGTGGCGCGCCGGATTCCCTGATTCCAGCCGACACTCACTCCTCGTCACCGTCGGCGGAAGGACGCAGGGCCGCCAGGAACGTCTCCAGGGCCTCGTTGACCGCGGCTGGGTTGTCCTGATGGGCGGCGTGTCCGGCGTTGGGAATGAGAACGTGGGTGGCGCACGGTTCCTCCTGCGCCCAGCGGTCGGCCACCTTGCGGACGTTGCCGGTGGGGTCCTGGTCACCCGCCAGAATGAGCATTGGCTTCCCGAATCGATAATCGGGGTCCGGGTGGACGCAGCGTGCGGTCTCCAGGAAGATGCGCGTGAAGTCCGCATGGCCCAGCACCCGAAAGCACTCGGTCATATAGTTCCTCACCTCCTTGTTTACGGAGCTCGCGTGGCTCGCGGCGGATACGAGCGCGCCCCAGGGATACCAGGACAGCACCCGGGGCGCGAGACGCGCGGCCACCCCCTCGCTCCAGGTCTGCTGCCCCGCGTTGCGTGTGCAGTCGATGAGGACGAGGGCGTCCACGCGCTCCGGGGCGGTGCGCGCCACCTCCTGGGCCAGGTTGCCGCCCATGGAGTGACCAACCAGGATGGCGTGCGTGATCTTCTCCCGCTCCATGATGGCAACAAGGTCCTCTCTGAGAAGCGGAAACGAGAACCCGGATCCCATAGGGCGCGAGAGGCCGTGCCCGCGCGCGTCCCAGGCGACGAGCCTGAAGGCTTCCTCCAGAGCAGGCAGCTGCGGCGCAAACGTGCGGTGGTCAGTCCCGGCGCCGTGGAGCAGCACCAGGGCGTCTCCCGCCGGATTGCCGCCGGTCCAGTAGTGAAGCGGGCTCCCGTCCCGCTCGAGGACGCGGGCCTTAAAGCGCTCGAAGCCTCGCCCTGCCGGCATCGCTGCCATCCCCTTTGGAGGATAACCGGCCGGGCGCCGCCCCGGGGGCCCTACGAAGGCGCCGCGGGGGCGGGATCGGTTTCCGGTTTCCTCAGGCGCTTCATCAGATCGCGGACGGGATCGAAGTAACGATCCGCCACCCGTTCCTTAAGCGGGATGATAGCGTTTTCGGTGATCGCGATCGCCTCTGGACAGATTTCCGAGCAGCAGCGGGTGATGTTGCACCAGTCGACGCCGCCCTCCTCTCGGACATACGGCGTCCGATCCAGGGCATCCATGGGGTGCATGGCGAGCTCGCCCAGCTTGAGCATGAAACGTGGGCCCATGTATTGATCGGCCAGGCTTTGGTCGCGCAGCACGTGGCAGATATCCTGGCACAGGAAGCATTCGATGCAGCGCCGGAATTCCTTTAAGCGGTCCACATCTTCCGGATAGAGGCGGAACGGGGCCGGTTCGGACGGTGTGAACGGAGGAATCCGCCGCGCCACCTCATAGTTGTGGCTCAGGTCGGGAACCAGATCACGGATGACCGGAAACGTCTTCATCGGCCCCACGTGAATCTCCTCGTGGCGGCGCACGTAGTCGTCCACGCGCGTCTTGCACAAAAGACGCGGGCGTCCGTTGACCTCGGCCCCGCAGGATCCGCAGTGGGCAGCCTTGCAGTTCCAGCGCACCGCGAGGTCAGGCGCCTGCTGCTGCTGCACGTGGAGCACCGCGTCCAGCACTACCATTCCCGGGGAAAGCTCCACCGAGTACCTCTTTTCCTCGCCGCCCGCGTTGTCGCCCCGGAAGATCCAGATGTCGATGGAGCGGACGTCAGGTGTTTCCTCGATCATGCGCCCTCGACTCCCCTCTGACGAGCCTGGTCGGCGCGCTGCCGCTTGATGCCGGGAGACACCGGGTCGTCAAACAGGCGCCTCAGGGTCTCCGGCATCTCGGGCACCGGCTCTGGCCGCGCCTCGATGCGCCCCTGGCCATTGAGGGTCTGAACGATGTTGCGCCGGCCCTCGTCTTCCCGCTCATCGGGAAAGTCGGTTCGCCAGTGGGCGCCCCGGCTCTCCCTGCGGGAGAGTGCCCCGGTGAAGATGGCGCGGGCCAGGGTCAGCATGTTTTCGACGTCAAACACCAGGCCCCATCCCGGATTGAAGTGGAGAGCGCCCTCGGCCGTCATGCGCTGGGCGCGTTCGGACAGGCGCTCCAGGTGTTCGAGGCCGTCGGTGAGGCTCGCGCCCGACCGCATGATGCCCGCGTACGTTGACATGATGTGCTGGAGCTCGGCGTGGATCTGGTAGGGGTTCTCGCCACCCTCTATCTCAAAGGGTCGGATCACCCGCCGACGCTCCTCGTCCACCGCCTGGTCGGGAACCTCGGGCCAATCGCCGTGCTCACTGGCGTAGGCGGCCGCGGCCAGTCCGGCCCGACGCCCGAAGACCAGAAGATCCCCGAGACTGTTGCCCCCGAGCCGATTGCCCCCGTGCAGACCGGCTGCCGTCTCGCCGCAGGCGAAGAGGCCCGGAATGTTGGTGGCGCCGGTGTCGGGCACGACGCGGAGGCCCCCCATGGTGTAGTGGGTGGTGGGCGCCACCTCGAAGCGCTGACGGGTGATGTCGAGGTCGGCCAACTTCAGGAACTGCTCGTACATGGTGGGGAGCTTGCGCTTGATATAGGCGGGGCCTTTGTGGGTGATGTCGAGCCAGGCACCGCCATGCGGCGTTCCGCGTCCGGCCTGTACCTCCAGAAAGATGGAGCGCGACACCACGTCCCGTGCGGACAGCTCCTTGCGCTCGGGGTCATATCGGAGCATGAAGCGGTCATTCTCGTTGTTGAAGAGAAGCCCGCCCTCCCCGCGCACCCCCTCGGTGACCAGAATCCCGCGCACCCCCGGCGGCCACACCATTCCCGTGGGATGGAACTGCACCATCTCCATGTCCATGAGCTCGGCCCCGATGCGAAAGCTTATCGCGGCGCCGTCTCCGGTGGACTCCCAGGAGTTGGAACTCACCTTGTAGAGACGGCCCCAGCCGCCGCTCGCCACGATAAGGGCGCGGCCGCGAAAGACCAGGAACTGGCCGTCGTCGCGACGGTAGCAGAACAGCCCGGCGACCCGGCCCTGAGCGTCGGTGAACAGGCGGGTGGTAATCACTTCGGGGAATACATCCACCCGGTCGGTGGCAAAGACCTTGTACTCCAAGGTGCGGATGAGTTCCTTGCCCGTGCTGTCGCCCACATGTGCGAGCCGACGGAACGAGTGGGCGCCAAAGGGGCGCTGCATGATGCGGCCGTCCGGGGTGCGATCAAATACGGCGCCCCAGTTCTCCAGTTCCAACACCCGCTCCGGTGCCTCCTGGGCGTAGATCTGCACCATCCGGTAATTGTTGAGGTAGTGTCCGGCCTTGATGGTGTCGTAAAAGTGCGTCTCCCAGCTGTCGTAGGGATCAAGATTGCCGAGGGCGGCCGCGATGCCACCTTCGGCCATCACCGTGTGGGCCTTGCCCAGGAGCGACTTGGAGAGGACCGCGACCCGGGCGCCTGCTTCGGCGGCCGCCACTGCGGCCCTGAGCCCAGCGCCTCCGGCACCGACGATGACGACGTCGTAGGAGAGTGTCTCGATGTTCATCAGAATAACCTCGGGTCGTGCACCAGCCCGAGGATGAGGAGCCGGACGTAAACCGCCGTGCCCCAGACCCAGAACATGGAGATCCATGCGTACAGGCCGTGGTTCTGATTCAGCCGGCTCACCACCCGCCACAGCCGGTAACGCGCACGGGGTTTACCGGACCGGCAGGCATAGCAGTTCAGGTTGCCGCCCACCATGTGTCGGAAGGCATGGCAGGAAAACGTGTAGAGCGATAGGACCGCCGCGTCTACCAGCAGGATCAGAGAGCCCAGGCCCACGCCGAAGTGGCCTTCGAAGTTGAAGCCCCGCACCGCGTCAATCCATAGGAACACCACGACGACGGCGGCCAGATAGAAGAAAAAGCGGTGAAAATACGTCCACACCATTGGTGGACGCGTCTCACCCTTATACAGGGCCCTGGCGTCCGGCACCGCGCAGGCGGGGGGACTCCAGAAGAGGGCGCGATAGTACTCGCGCCGATAATAGTAGCAGGTGGCGCGAAACAGGAGCGGCACCCACGCCACCCACAGCGCCGGGAAGATCGGAATGCGAAGCCAGGACGCCAGCTCCGGGGAAAAGTACGGGGAAAGATAGTTGTGATAACGGCCGTGAACCTGGAAGAACACCTCCCAGAGGGAGTAGAGAGCAAACAACCCGAAGGCCACTGCGACCAGGGTCGGCTCCCACCACCATCCGGTCTGGGTGGTGCGCTTGGTTACGGGATGAGAAATGGAGTCTTGCACCGTCTCGTCTCCTCGCTGCTCTCGGGGTGTGGCTAGCCTTCCCGTTTTTGGGACCGGCAAGCCGGTCTTGGACCTCCGGATGCCCCACGTCCCGGCCTGCCTCTTCGATGCGGGTCCTGTCCTTACCCTAGGGGATCGACCCGGCCGGCCGAAGGGTCATCCGGTGCGGGTGCGTGCGCCGTTCGGCCCGCATTCCTACGCGTATGGACCTCAGGCGACCGGCGGGCAGCCGTTGACCCTCTGCAGCGCAGGATGCTATAGTTTCGGCAACTTCATAGCGCTTCCACTCTTATCAAGACAGGCAGAGGGGTCGGCCCGATGATGCCTGGGCAACCGGCGCGTGAGCGTGCGGTGCCAACTCCGACGGCAGCAGCCGAGAGATGAGGGGGGAACCGGAGCATGTTGCAACGGCCCTCCCGGGCCGTTTTTTTGTGGATGGGGGACGAGACCGTG
>JBMFXK010000097.1:0-8655 GCA_049964315.1 Clostridia bacterium
CCTCGCGGGCCAACGACGGTCCCACGCCTTCCGCGGTCGGTTCCCAGGCCGCCGACCGCACGGCCGCCGCGGCAAACAGAACCGCCGTGGCCACGCCCACGGCTTCATGGATGGCGAGGATAAGCTGGGCGAGCCCGGACGCCAGCAGGAGCACGCCGAGCGCGGCCTGAAACCCCAGCGCCACGATCGCCGCGATAAGCCAGGGACGCGCCGGTCCGAGCTGCCGGGCACGATGGCTGGCAAGTCCCGTCAGCGTCAGCAGCAGCGCCGCCGCGATCCAGTGCCACCAGCCGGGTCCGATGGCATATCGGCCGCCAGCTGTTCCCAGCACCCGCACGGACGTGAGGAAACCGGTGGCGTGCAGCTCGAGATGCGCCAGATAGCTTCCGAGCACTACGGTCAGCCACGCAACCGCTGCAGCCGCCCAGAGCACCGGGGCTCCCTGGCGCGATCTTCCGGCCGCCGGTACGGTCCCGACCGACAGCGCCTGCACCAGCAGGATCGCCAGGAACGCCGTCGCGACCCCGTCGTGGATGGCCACCACCAGGGGTGGGATGCCATTCAGGACAATGGCGGCGCCGAGCGCCACCTGGGCCAGCAGCAATATGATGCCAACCCCGGCCAGGATCCTGGCGCGCCGGCTCTTCGACAGCCGAAACGTCACGACCGTGGCCGTCAGGACCAACAGGGTGAGAATGCCCGCCACCAGGCGGTGGCTCCATTCGATGTCGGCATGAATGTTGGCCGGCGGCAGCAAGTGACCGCCGCAGACGGGCCAGTCCGGGCCGCACCCGAATCCGGATGCGGTGGACGTCACGAACCCGCCCAGTATGACAAGTCCATAGGTAAGAACGGTGGCGGCCCACCACAGAGCCGCGAGTGCCCGATTCGGCATCCCCCGTCATGCCTCCTTCGCCCTTCGCCCTTCACCGACCGCAATAGGCCGACATTAGCCCGCCGACGCACCACCGGCGAGGGTCGCATGACCCCAGCCGCCGGGACAACAGGCCCATGTTTGTCCGCGGCCGTACCAGTTGTGAGAGCGCCATGCGGGTGTCGTGGCCGCTTGACCGCCGTCGAGACGGTCCTTCGACCCCGACAGCGTTCGGCCGCGTGACCCGAATTCGTACACGGGGCAAGGGACGGCGCGATCTGGACAGGGTTTCCAGCGCTGCGCCCGAATCCTCGAGGAAACAGCCGCACGGGCGTCTGGAGGCGTTTCATGCTATCGGACAGTTTATTTGATTTTGGTCAGGTGATTCGGTCGCGAGAACTTGGCGGCCGCCATTATCCGTGGGTGGAATGGGATCTGGTGTCCCTGAACGCCCGCCTGCACGGGGGGCGGGAAGCGCTGGTCGACATGGTGCATGGAGCCTCGCCGGCTGCATGGCGCCGGCGCACCTGGGCTCAAGCCCTGGAGGACACGAACACGCTCGTGTTCCAGCTGCTCGAGCGCGGCCTCCGGAAGGGCGGCCTGGTGCTCTCCCAGCTGCCAAATTCGCTGGAGAGCGTTTATCTCGACTGGGCGACGTCCAAAATTGGCGCCATGCATTGCGGGCTGAACCTCGACCTGGGGCGGGCGGAAACCTTGGGCACCCTGGAGAAGCTGCGCCCCGATGTGGCCGTCATCGTGCCGGAGTGGCACGGTCGGGCGTTTGCGCAGTGGTACCGCGAGGCCCGGAGCTTTCTCCCCTCGCTGCGGCTCGTGGCCCTGGTGCGCCCGGGAGAAAGTGTGCCGGAAGGCTTCGAGCCCGTGGAGGCACTGCTGGACCGATCCGTCTGGACGCGTTACGCGGCGCCGGACCTAGATTACCTGCGTCCCGACCCGCTCGACGTACACGAACTCCTGCCCACTTCAGGCACCACGGGCGTCCCCAAGATCTCGCAGCGCACGACGGTAGACTGGTTTCACGTCCACAGCACCGGCATCGCCCAGCGCGCGGGGCACAACGTGTACGACTCCCGCATCCTCATCGGCCCCCTCTCAGGCGGGTCCGGACGCCTGTGGGCGGTTCACGTACCCCTCTTTACCGGGGGCAGAACGGTGCTTCCGCTGGAGTTCGACGAGGAAAACGTCCTGGAGTGGACAGAACGCGAGCGCATCACCATCTGGTCCTGGAACCCCGCACTCATCACCCGGGTCGTGACGCATCCCGCGTTCGATGCGCACGAACTGTCCTCCCTGCGCCAGGTGAGCTACTCCGGTGCCCCGCTTCCGAGCGATGTCATCCAGAAGCTCTACGACCGGGGCATCGTGTGCTTCAACGTGTACGGTACGTCGGAGGTGGGTGGATGCATGAGTCCCATCCTCTCCGGCATCAGCCAGGAGCACCTGATGAGCGCGGCCGGTGTGCCGTTCGAGGGCTTTGACGTCGCGGTCGTGGACGGTCAGGGCAACCGGCTCCCCGCAGGCGAGGTGGGCGAGATCCTCATCTGGAACATCCATCATGGCTATTTCGCCTCCCCCGAAGAGAGCCGGGCCACCTTCCACGACGCCGAATACGGCGGAAGGTGGGAGGGCTACCAGCACACGGGCGATCTGGGCGTCTTCGACGACGACGGCTACCTCCGGGTGGTGGGCCGAAAGAAGGACATGATCCTCCGGGGCGGTCAGAACATCTTCCCGAAGGAAGTGGAAGATATTCTGAGCCAGCACCCCAGCATCCGGGACATTGCTGTGGTGGCAATGCCCGACCCCATCCTCGGCGAACGGGCGTGTGCATTCGTGGTCCCGGTCGACGGGACCAGCGTGACGGTGTATGACCTGGCAGCATTCCTGGACGAGCGGGGTGTAGCGAAGTTCAAGGCGCCGGAACGCGTCGAAGTGGTAGAGGAACTTCCGCTCGGGCCCGGCGGCAAGGTGCTGAAGGGCGAGCTGAGGGAGTTGATCCGGCAGTGCGTGGAGGCTGAGGCCGCTCAGGGGGCCCAGGGGCCTTCGAAAGCCTCGCCCTGACTCTCACACGGGCGTACCGGCGGCCGGCCCTCCGACCAACGTCTGATCGTCACATCGCTGCGATGTCCACCGGCGGGGCGTTGTTTGGCCGACTGGCTGCAGGATGCCCCTGACGGGTTTTGCGGCAAGCCGCCTCCCGTCAACACCCGAGGTGCCTGAAAGCACGTTCGTGTCGTGCCCTCCCACACGTTTGACCTTGCCGGATCGAGACGCCAAGTGTCCTACAGGCGGATGGGATATCCAGTCCAGGGCATCCGCCGGGCCCTCCTCCAGGACTTTCAGACGATCAGTCACAGGCGTGCGAAGTCTGAGGGCGGCCTGGAGCCGCTACTACCACTATGTGAGCCTGACCTGTGCGGCGATTGCCGCCGGCCACCTGTCGCGGGCCATCTCCTGACAGACAGTGGCCGATGCACCGGCCATCCAGGCGAGGAACGCGCCGCTGACCGGAGTCGGCCTTGTCGGCGGCAACCACGAGCTGAACGGCTTCCGGGACCTCGAGGCCGGGCTAGGCGGCAGCCGTAACCTCACTCTCATGGCGTCAGTCGGCACGATGCTGGTGACCATCCTCGCCCTCTGCATGCAGTCGCCCAGCATCGCCGGCCCCCTCCGCCAGCCCCCACGGCGCTGGCCCGCGAGACACGAACCCGGGCGGCCCCGACCGTGGCGGACGAGGCCGGCCGGGGGTCTGGCACGTTTCAGTCCTGGTGACCTATCTGCAGTGGCCCAGCACCTGGGCGGGTCGGGACGCTGCATCCCTATAGGGCGTCCGTAAGCGCCACCGCCGCCGCCCGCAGGGTGCCGCCCCGTTCCTGCGCGGTCTGCCAGATGCGGCCGGTCCAATCGTTAATGGTGTGCCCCACGTAGCCCAGTACGCCTTCCACGGTCGGCGCTACGTCCACCGACAGTGCCGCCACAAACACGCCCGCCCCGCCCGCATTGGCCACGAAATCTGGCACGACGAAAATGCCGCGTTCGTGGAGGATGCCGTCCGCGTCTTCCGTGACCGGAAGGTTCGCCCCCTCCACCACCACCCGTGCCGTGATCCTGGCGGCGTTGCCGACATGAATGGCGCCGGCCACGGCAGCCGGGACGAGAACGTCGGCGGGAACGGACAGCCAGTCCTCGCCGGGAAGCGTTTCGCATCCCGGCGGAAGCCGGTCACGGTCGACCACCCCGAACGCATCGCGCGCGGCCAGCAGGGCGCCGACGTCCAGGCCGTCCTGCCTGACGATAAGCCCGGCGCGATCGGCCACCCCGACCACGGTCATGCCCATCCGCTCCAGATACCAGGCACTCCCGCCGCCTACGGTGCCGAGCCCCTGCACCACCGCCCTGGCTCGTGACGGCTCCCGGCCCAGCGCGCTCAGCAAGCGGGCGGCCGCCGCCGCCACTCCATAGCCGGTGACGGCATCGGTGATGGGCATGCCGTCGGTTTCCAGCCCGAGGACTCGCTCGAGGCGCGCACCGGCAGCTTCGGGGTCGGGCTGGTGCATCAGACCCGCGTGGACAGAGGTGCGAAGGCCGAGACGCCGGGTGATGGCGAGGATGTCGCGCTCGTGGGTGCCAAGATCCTCGCTGGTCGACCACATCTCCGCCAGGAACGGCCGGTGGACAGTCAGGAACCGCTCGAGTATCTGAAATGCGTCGGGCCGGGCGGGATCGCAGGCAATGCCGGCCTTGGCGCCGCCTCCCCCGAAGTGCAGGATCCGGAGCTTCCGGGTCATCACCCGGGCCAGATTCTCCACCTCATCCAGGGTGAGACCGGCCCGCATGCGGATGCCGCCGCCAGCCATCCCATTCTCCAGACGGTCCAGCACCAGCCAGCCCTCCACGCCGGTCAGCGGGTCGGTCCAGTGCGTGCGCAGCAACGGGTGGGCCATGGTCTGTCCTTTCTCACGACTGTGGACGCTTGACCCGGAGAGGTTCCTCGGGACTCTTGGACCTTCCTGCCACATGAGCGCTTATCGGCCGCGGCACGGCGATCGGCCGTTGATGACCCCATCCCGCTCACTTTTGTAGTCGTGCTGCGGGCCACGTCCTCCGACGGCCAGCCGCGATGACGACTGACGATGGCCGTTCGGCACTTACGCTCCGGATCATACCGGGGCAGTAAGTGAAGGCGCGACGTGAGCCCGGCCCGATGGCAACTATTTTGCTTCGCGATAAAAGTTTGATTGTCAGTGGCGCAACTTAGAAGGGAATCTGACCCCAGAAATGAAGTGAATTCGGGGAGGTATACGACCGTGCAATTTCCCCGACGACTGATGCCCAAAAGACTTTTCGGTCCATCCGGGGCTCTTGTCGCACTGTTCAGCAGCGTGTTGCTTCTGGCAGGATGTGGAGCCGCTCCAGCCAGCTCCGGAGCCAGTACCCCCAAGGTCTTGAACATTGCCCTCCCGGTTCAGCTGTCCCTGACCTGGTGGCCTCCGGTGGTGCCGGGCGTCGACTGCTATACGTTGACTGGCGGCTATCTCGGCCCCGACATGTACCGGCCGCTCCTATGGATGAGCAAGACCGACGAGATTCAATATTCGCGGTCCATCGCCTCAGCCGTCACCCCGAGCCACAACGACACCGTGTTCACCATCACCATGAACCCCAAGTGGCACTGGTCGAACGGCCGGCCGATAACCTCGGCCGACGTGGTGTACGACGCACAGCTCATCCTGGCCGCAAGCGGTCCCAAGTCTCCACTGGCCTATTGCTTTGCGGGCTCCGGCGGCGTGCCTCAGGACTGGAAGTCAGTGACCGCCGACGGACCGGACAAGGTCGTGGTGACCACCACGTCCTCCGTAAACCCGGTGTGGTTCGAGCACAACGGCCTGTCCCAGCTGGTGCCGATGCCGAAGTCCGTCTGGGACAAGTACTCGAATCCGATCCAGGAGCTTAAGTGGATCAATTCGATTGGCAACCAGCCCAGCAACTCGGTGTACAAGGTGGTCGACGGGCCCTACACGATCGTCAAGGCGGTCCAGGACCAGTACTGGGACTTTAAGGTCAACCCGAACTTCTCAGGGTCGCATAAGCCTCAGATTCCCGAGATCGTGTATGACTACGAGGCCTCCGACGCCTCCACCTTCGCCGATCTCAAGAAGGGCAACGTGCAGTTGGCGCACATCCCGCTTAACTACTACAAGCCCGCCCAGCAGCTGGCCAACTACGTGATCGTGAAGGAGCCGCTGTTTGCGTACTCCTACGATCGTTTCAACTTCAACCCCAAGGCGCTGAACGGACAAGGAGCTCTGCTTGACCAGCTCTACATCCGCCAGGCCCTCCAGTACGGAGTCGACCAGCACGGCATTCTGAAGTCGGTGCTGCTCGGGTTCGGCAACATCACCAACGGGCCGGTTCCATACGCACCTCACAACGCGTATTTCGACTACAACATGCCGGAGTACTACGCGTTCAACATCAACCAGGGGAAGACCCTGCTGGAGTCTCATGGCTGGTCCATGGTCAACGGGGTCATGGAAAAGAACGGTCAGCCGCTGGCGTTCCAGATCCTCTACGGCACCGGATCCACGACCCTCGTCGACGAGCTCCAGATCATGCAGGCGGACTGGGCTAAGGAAGGCATCAAGGTCACGCTCAAGGGCGAGAGTCCCCAGAGTGTGGGAGCCATCGAGACCAACCCCGCCGATGCCACCCAGTGGTCCATCGTCGCAGGCGGCGGCTGGATCTATGCGCCTGACTTCTACCCGTCGGGCGGCGGCCTCTACAAGTATGGCGCCGGGTTCAACTTCGGGGCGTACAACGACCCGCATGCGAACCAACTCATCAACCTCACCTACGAGGGCGGAAGCCCGTCACAGGTGGCCGCCCGCTTCACGGCCTACGAGAAGTACATGGCCCAGCAGCTCCCCGACCTATGGGTGCCCAACGAAGACTACATCTGGGCGGTGTCGAAGAACCTCCAAGGGTTCGCGTCCAACTTCAGTGCATTCTGGAGCTACACGCCCGACAACTTCCTGTACTTCTCCAAGTAACCGCTTCAAGTAACCGCGCGGATGCGGGGCTTCTCCGGGATAACCGGGGAAGCCCCGCTGCTTGATGCCGGGGGACATCGTGTGTCCGACCGCCCGTGGCTTGCGCGCCTGCGGGGACCTCGACGCCCATGATCGCCCGCGAATGGCCCCGGACGGCCCACGCCGTTTACGTCACCCGGCCCTGGCCGGCCGCCGCCGCCCGCGGCTACGGTGGGTCCATGGTCTGGCCCGGCCGCCGACTGGAAAGAGTACGGTGGAAGCATCGAGGCGTCCGGCGCCGCCGGACGGCGAGAGGTGCGGGCCGCCTGGCCCGGCCATCATCAGAAAGGGCCGTGATGCAATGAGTGAGCGTGCGGACAACACCGAGCTTCTTCATGCCGCCTTCGAGACCGACCACCATGCCAGCTTCGGTGAGCCACTGACCCCACCCGTGGTCCTCACCACCAGCTTTTACTTCCCCTCGCTGGAGAGCGGGGCCGCAGTGGCGCGCGGGGACCACCCTGGATTCCTGTACACCCGAGGCGGCAATCCGACCGTCCGCACCGTCGAGCGGGCGGTCAGTGCGCTTGAGGGCGCGGAGGCCTCACTCGTCGTCGCGTCCGGCATGGCGGCCACCACCTCCACGCTCCTCAGCCTCCTGCAGCCCGGCGACCACGTCGTCGCCGGCGCATCCCAGTACGGCGGCACCTACGGGTTCCTACACGGGATCGCGGCCCGGATGGGCATCACTTTTTCGGCCGTGGATGCCACAGACGTGCGCCAGGTGGAAGAGGCCTTCACTCCCAAGACCCGGCTCGTGTTTGTGGAGACCATCGGCAACCCCATGATGACGGTCCCGCCGATCGACGCCATCGCCAAGGTCGCCCGGGCACACGACGCCCTGCTGGTGGTGGACAACACGTTTGCCAGCGGCGCCCTCTTCCGCCCGCTCCACAGCGGCGCCGCGGTGGTGGTCAATTCGGCCACCAAATATATGAATGGCCACGGCGACACCGTTATCGGCACCATCTCCGGTTCGGCGGATCTCATCACCCGCGTCCGCGACACCGTCAATCAGCTGGGCGGCATCGCCAATCCGCTGGCCGCCTACCTGCTGTGGCGCGGTATGGCGACCCTCTACGCGCGGATGGCGGTGCACAGCGACAGTGCGCTCCGGGTGGCGGAAGCGCTTGAAGGTATGACGGGCGTGGCGCGGGTCCGCTACCCGGGGTTGAAGAGCCACCCCCAGCACGACTGGGCGGTGAGCCGGTTCACCGACGGGCGCTGCGGCGGCATGATCAGCATCGAGCTGTCGCCCGACACCAGCGTGGACGGCTTCGTCGACAATCTGTCCCTGTTTCACCGAGCCGTGAGCCTCGGCGACGCCACCTCGCTCATCGAGCAGCCGACGACGCTCACGCACCGCAAGCTGACGGAAGCCGAGCAGGCCTCCATGGAGCTCACGCCACGAACGCTGCGGCTGTCCATCGGACTGGAAAGCCCTGCTGACCTCATTGCCGATCTGGAAGCCGCTCTCGCCAAGGCGCGTTAGCGGCCTTCACGGGTCCGGTCTGCGCAGTCTGACGGGAAAGCGGGCTGCGCAGAGCTCCCGATTGGAGACACGGCCACCGGACTCCTGGCGGACAGGTCAAGGGTCCGGCGGCCGCGGGATGTGGTCAATCCGTTCCTGAGGAGTCACCGGCGAGCCCGGCGCGGTACGCCCGCTCCAGGGTC
>JBMFXK010000098.1:0-5353 GCA_049964315.1 Clostridia bacterium
ATCACAGACCTCCCTGGGGCTTTTCCCCAGGATACCGAAGAATCCCCACAATGCCCAGACTTCGGAATGACTCTACTAGTCCCACCCTTGACAAGGTCCAACATCTGCAACAGACGCTGTACCGAACGGCCAAGGCCGACCCAACACGACGATTCCAGGCCCTGTACGATAAGGTGCACCGCCCCGACGTTCTGCAACGGGCGTGGGACCAGGTGCGGGTCAACCGCGGAGCGGCCGGCGTGGACCGCTGGACGGTGACGGCCGTCGAAGCCTACGGGGAGTCCCGGCTCTTGACGGAACTGGCGGCGGAGCTCCGGGCCCACACCTACCGGCCGCTGCCGGCCCGCCGCGTCTGGATTCCCAAACCCGGGAGCGCAGAACAGCGGCCCCTGGCCATCCCCGCGGTGCGCGACCGGATTGTCCAAGCGGCGCTGAAGCTGGTCATCGAGCCGGTCTTTGAAGCGGACTTTCGGCCGGTGAGCTTTGGGTTTCGTCCGAAGAAAACCGCCCACGACGCCCTGCAAGTCCTCCTCGATGAGGCCTTTCGGGGGCGTCACTGGGTGATGGAAACGGACATTGCCCATTGCTTCGACGCCATCCCCCACGACCGCCTGATGACGGCCGTGGCGGCGCGCATCTGCGACCGCCACGTGTTACGGCTCGTCCGGGCCTTCCTCCAGGCCGGGGTGATGGAGGGCACGGCGCTGCGGCATCGCGCCACGGGGACCCCCCAAGGCGGAGTCATCTCGCCGTTGCTGGCTAACATCTACCTGCATGCCTTGGACCAGGCCTGGGAACGAAACGGACGGGGGCGCCTGGTACGGTACGCCGATGACCTGGTCGTCATGTGCGACCGGCGAGCCGCGGCCGACCAGGCGCTCAAGCACGTGACCGACATCCTCCAAGGACTGGGCCTCGAACCCAAGGTGGCGAAAACGCGCGTGGTCCACTTGACCGTGGGTGGGGAAGGCTTTGACGTCCTCGGCTTTCACCACCACGGGGTCCGAGCTCGCGGCCGCACCGGCGGGAAGCGGGTGGAATTCCTCGCCCGCTGGCCGTCGCCCCGTGCGATGCAACAGGCCCGGGACCGCATCCGGACCTCACCGACCGCCGACGCCTCCTGGTCGCACCTGACATGGTAGTCCAGGACGTCAACGCGTTTCTGCGGGGATGGGCCGCCTACTTCCGGATTGGGAACGCGACCCGGATGTTCGACAAGATGATGGCGTACGCGGCGGGACGGCTGGCCGGCTTCATCGCCAAACGGCATCGGCGGCAGACACGCTATGGGTGGCGGGTCCTGCAGACCTCGCCGAATCGCCTGGGACTCATGACGCTGAATGGACTCGTCGTCGCGCTGCGGCCAAACCGGCCATGGCGGGTATTAGTGGCTGCACACCGTCGGTGAACGATGTCGGAGAGCCGGGTGCGGGAGAACCGCACGCCCGGTTCGACGGGCGGGTGCTGGAAACGGGGTCGCTATGGCGGCCGAAGATGGCGGCCCAGGGGAAACCCTGGGACTGAGCCCGGCTGAGCCTACCGCAACCACCGCGCCAGCGCTCGACCCTACCTTGACCGCGGTGCCTCGGCCGGCTGGATGGATCTGGGTAGCAGAACCGCCCGCCGGGTAGACGGCAGGCGGTCCGAAGAGGACGTTCACGCTAACGGGCGGTCTGGTACCGTGCTGCCTGGACCTTTTCCAGGAAATATCGGTGCACACGGCTATCTCCGGTCAGCTCCGGGTGGAACGAGCTCACCATCAACGAGCCTTCCTCCGCCATAACGGGCTCATTGTCCCAGCTGGCCAGCGGCACCACCTGCGGCCCGACCCGCGTGATGCGGGGCGCGCGAATAAAGACGGCGAGGAAGGGCTCCGGCCCGAGAACGGGGATCTCGAGGGCGGCCTCGAAAGACGCGACCTGGCGGCCATAGGCGTTACGGTTGGCGGTGATGTCCATCACACCCACGCGGGGGGGCGGGGGCCCCTCCACGTCTTTGGCCAGGAGAATAAGGCCGGCACAGGTGCCGTAGACCGGAAACCCTTCGGCGATGCGCCGGCGGAGATCGTCCAACAGGCCCTCTTCGCTCATCAAGAGCCCGATGGCGGTACTCTCGCCACCCGGCATCACGAGCCCTTCGACGCCCTCCAGATCACTGACGCGGCGCACCAACGACACCTCGCACCCCAATGCTTCAAGGTGTCGCCGGTGTTCACGCACGTCGCCCTGGATGGCCAGGACGCCAACGTTCACCCTACCAGCCCCGCTCCTGCATGCGCTCGGAAGGTCCCAAGGACGAGATCTCGATCCCAGGCATCGCCTGGCCGATATCACCCGACACTTCGGCGATCACCTTGGGGTCCTGGAAGTGGAGTGTCGCCCGCACGATCGCTTTGGCTGTCGCTTCGGGATTGGCGGACTTGAAGATGCCGGATCCGACGAAAATGCCGTCCGCGCCGAGCTGCATCATGAGCGCGGCGTCGGCCGGGGTCGCAATCCCGCCAGCCACAAAGTGGACGACCGGGAGGCGGCCGGCTTCCTTCACGCGGCGGACCAGCTCGAGCGGGGCCCCGAGGTTCTTGGCGATGGTGCCCAGTTCATCTTCCGGAGCTGCCACCACCCGGCGAATCTCGGAGTTGACCGTCCTCAGATGGCGAACGGCTTCGACCACATTGCCGGTTCCGGGCTCACCCTTGGTGCGGATCATCGCCGCTCCTTCGGCAATGCGCCGCAGCGCCTCGCCCAGATTGCGCGCACCACAGACAAAGGGAACGTCAAACTGCCACTTGTCGATGTGGAACTCCTCGTCGGCGGGAGTGAGCACTTCGCTCTCGTCGATGTAGTCCACCTCAAGCGCCTGCAGCACCTGCGCCTCGACAAAGTGCCCGATGCGGGCCTTGGCCATGACCGGAATGCTTACGGTCTGCATGATGTTGCGGACGATCCGCGGATCGGCCATGCGGGCGACCCCGCCGGCGGCCCGAATGTCAGCCGGCACCCTCTCGAGTGCCATCACGGCCACTGCGCCGGCGCGCTCAGCAATGAGGGCCTGTTCCGCCGTGGTGACGTCCATGATGACGCCGCCCTTCAGCATCTCGGCGAGGCCGCTCTTAACGCCAAAAGTTCCGCGGCTTTGGGTGTGATTCTGCTCCACGCTGTCCTCCTGTTTCTGGGGCCCAACGGGCCTCCCACCATCGAATACGGGAAAGATCAGTCGGTCGCCTCGTCGCGCACAACCGCCACGGCTCCCACCTGGTGGTCATCGGCAAGCCGCATGACGGTCACGCCCTGCGACTGGCGGCCCTGAACCGAGATCCCGGACACCGGCATGCGAATCATGGTGCCTTCGGCCGAGATTAGCATGATCTCCTCGTCTCCCACCACCGGCGTGATGTTGACGAGAGGTCCGGTCCGATCGGTCCTTCGCAAGCCTATGATACCTTGCCCGCCGCGTCGGGTGCGCCGGAACTGGCGGATGGGGCTCCGTTTTCCAAACCCGTTGGCCGACACCAGCAGGAGTTCGCCATGACCGTCTGTGGAGGCGAGACTGACCACGCGGTCCTTCTTGCGGAGGCGCACGCCGGTGACGCCGCGAGCCTGCCGTCCCATGGGCCGCACCTCGGAAACGGGAAAGCGGATGATCTGACCCTCGGAGGTGGCCAGGAGGATGTCGTCCGACGGCCGGCAGGGCACGACGGCGATAAGCTCATCGTCATCCTCGAGCGAGATGGCCAGAAGGCCCGTGCCGCGCCAGCTCTGGAAGACATCCACCGCGGTGCGCTTAACGACCCCGCGCATGGTGGCGAACACCCAATACTGGTCGGGGTTGCTGGGGGTCAGGGTCTGCACGGCCGTCACGCGCTCGTCTGCGTCGAGGGACAGGAGGTTCACGACCGCCGTGCCTTTGGCCTGCCGGGACGCCTCCGGCAGCTCGTGCACCTTCAGGCGGTACACCCGCCCGCGGTTGGTGAAGAAGCACAGGTAGTCGTGGGTGGACGCGGTGAACATCTGCTCCACGAAGTCGTCTTCGCGCAGGGAGCTCCCGGTGATGCCCCGACCGCCCCGGCGCTGGGCTCGGTACAGGGTGAGCGGCTGGCGCTTGACGTACCCGCGATGAGTGATGGTGACGACGGTAGACTCCTCGGGAATGAGGTCGTCATCCTGCAGTTCGGCTGCCGCACCCACGATCTGGGTCCGGCGCGGGTCGCCGTACCGCTTCTTCACATCCCGGAGGTCGTCCTTGATGAGGGCCAGCACCAGCTGCTCGTCAGCCAGGATGGCCTGTAGCCGGGCGATCTCCGCCATCAACTCCTGGTACTCGGCCTCGATCTTGTCGCGCTCCAGCGCGGTGAGGCGCTGCAGGCGCATGTCCAAGATCGCCTGCGCCTGCTTTTCCGACAGCCCGAACTGCGCCATGAGTCCATTGCGGGCGGTCTCGGCGTCGGCCGAGGCCCGGATGAGGGCGATGACGGCATCGAGGTTGTTGAGGGCAATGCGAAGACCTTCCAGGATGTGCGCCCGCGCTTCGGCACGTTCAAGCTCGTAGCGGGTCCGGCGTACGATGACTTCCTTGCGGTGGTCGACATAGTGCTGCAGCATCTCTGTGAGCGACAGCACCATCGGTCGTCCGTGCACCAGGGCCAGCATGATGATGCCGAACGTCTGCTGCAGCGGCGTGTATTTGTAGAGTTGGTTCAGGATGACCTTCGGCTTGGCATCCCGCTTTAGGTCCAGCACCACCCGGATCCCATGGCGGTCAGACTCGTCGCGCAGATCGGAGACACCCTCGATGCGATGTTCATGCACCAGCTCGGCGATGCGCTCGACCATGCGCGCCTTGTTCACCTGATACGGCACGTCGGTGATAATTATGCGAAGACGCCCGGCCGGGGTCTCCTCCGCCTCGGCCACGCCGCGCAGGGTGATGATGCCTCGCCCGGTGGTGTAGGCCTGCCGGATGCCCTCCTGGCCCATGATGAAGCCGCCGGTGGGAAAGTCGGGCCCCGGAAGCCGGCGCATGAGTTCCTCGACGGTCGCCTCGGGGTGGTCTACCAGATGGATGATGGCGTCGGCCACCTCGTTCAGGTTGTGCGGGGGGATGTTGGTGGCCATGGCCACGGCGATCCCCGCCGCCCCGTTCACCATCAGGTTCGGGATGCGGGCGGGCAGGATCTCGGGTTCAGTCGTGTCCTCATCAAAGTTGGGGTTAAAGGTGACGGTGTTCTTCTCCAGGTCCGCCACCATCTCCATGGCCACATGCGAAAGCCGGACCTCCGTGTATCGCATGGCGGCTGGCGGGTCCCCGTCCTGGGAGCCGAAGTTGCCGTGGCCGTCGACCAGCGGGTAGCGGAGCG
>JBMFXK010000098.1:5363-8654 GCA_049964315.1 Clostridia bacterium
CAGCGGCACCCGCATCGAGAAGGACTGCGCCATCCGCACCATGGCGTCGTAAACGGCCAGCTCACCATGCGGATGGTAGCGGCCCAGCACTTCCCCCACCACTCGGGCCGATTTCTTGTATGGCTGCGAGGGCGTATTGTTGAGGTCGTGCATGGCATAGAGGATCCGGCGGTGGACCGGCTTGAGGCCGTCCCGCACGTCGGGGAGCGCCCGGGTGACGATAACGCTCATGGCGTAGTCGATGAACGATCGCCGCATCTCCGACTCGATATCGACCGGAAGCACGCGTCCGATGTCGGCCATGGAGGCTCCTCTCGGCATGACAGAATGTAACACCCCATTATACCGTGAGGACTCCCGGACCCAAGGCGGACAGGCCGCCGGCGATGTCTTAGACTGAAGCCAACGAGGTGTTGGCCATGCAAGTGCGCCTGTTCGTCACCTGCCTCATCGATATCTTCCGTCCCTCCACGGCTCAGGCGGCGGTGCGGGTGCTGGAAAGACGCGGGGCCACGGTCGCGGCTCCTAAGGAGCAGACCTGCTGCGGGCAGTTCGCGTATAACGCGGGCTACCGGGATGAGGCGCGTGTCATGGCACTTCACTTCCTGGACGCTTTCTCGGAGTCCGGCTGCAACGCCCCCATCCTGGCGCTGTCGGGGTCCTGTGCGGCCATGGTGCGCGAGATCTACCCCGAACTGGTGGGAGACGACGCTCGCTACCCGGCGGTCCGCGCCGCCGTGGCGGACCTGTCTGCGTGGCTGGCGGTGCACCCGGGACCGTCAAGCCCGGACGCGCACGACCCGGTCCCGGTCGCGTTCCATACCGGCTGCCACATGCGCCGGATGCTGGCTCTCACGGAGGAGCCCTTTCAGGTGCTCGCCCAGGTGGGGGTCCAGGCGCGGGAGCTGCGTGACGCAGACCAGTGCTGCGGATTTGGGGGCACCTACGCGATGGCGGAGCCGGAAGTGTCCACCGCCATGGCGGATGCCAAGCTGGAGCGCCTGCAAGAGGCCCAGGAGGATGGCGTACGGGCCCTTGTGGGGTCGGACTGGGGCTGCCTGCTGCACATGGGGGGCCGTCTTTCCCGGCTCGGCCGCGCGGCTCCCGTGCTCCATCTCGCGGACCTGGTGGACCTCGCCGATTCAGGCCCGATTACTGATCCGGGGCTGAGAGATGCGGCCGTATTTGGCAGCCCCGCTGGGGAGGGATAGGGTGACCACGACGGACATTGCAGACCCCGTCCGCGAGCCCTGGCCGCTTCGACGGTACCGGGCGCTTCACGACCGGCAGCTTCAGGCGAACCTGGCCCGGGTGATGCCCCGGATGGCCGAAGGCCGGGTGCGCGTATTCCAGTCAGATCCCGAAGCGGAGACGCGGCGCATACGGGCACGCGACCGCCGGCGCGAAGCGGTTCGCCACCCGGAACTGTTGGATCGCGCCATGGAGCGTGTGAAGGCCCGGGGAGGGCAGACAGCGCTGGTTCGCGACGGTCAGGAGGCGGCGCGGTATCTGGTGGATATTGCCCGGCGCCGCGGGGCCCGACTGGTCGTGAAGTCAAAGTCGATGGTGACCGAGGAACTGGAGCTGAACCGCCATCTTATCGCGGAGGGACTTCAGGTGCGGGAGACGGATCTGGGCGAGTACATTATCCAGCTGGCCGACGAGCGTCCCTCCCATATCCTCGCCCCGGCCATTCACCGTAACCGCACCCAGGTGAAGGACGTATTCGTGCAGGCGGCGGCCCATGACGGCGTCGCGGCACCGACAAGCGACGACGTGTACGAGCTTACGGCCTATGCCCGGCGCGAACTCCGCGCCGACTTCCTCCGCGCCGACATCGGCGTCACCGGCGGGAACTTCTTCGTGGCCGAGACGGGAACCCTCATCCTCATTACCAATGAAGGCAATGCCGATATGGTCACGACCCTGCCCGATGTGCACGTGGCCCTTGTGGGCATCGAAAAGGTCGTGGAGTCGTTCGACGACCTGACCGACCTGCTGCCCATGCCTGCGATGAATGGGGTGGGGAGGCGGCTGTCATCGTACACTACGATGATTTCGGGGCCCCGTGAGGAAGGCCAGCTTGAGGGCCCGGAAGAGTTTCACGTTCTGTTCGTCGACCATGGCCGCTCGAAGATCCGCGGAACCGAGTTCGAAGACGTCCTGACCTGCATCCGCTGCGGCGCCTGTTACAACGTCTGTCCGGTGTTCCGCCAGGTGGGCGGGCACGCTTACGGATCGGTCTACGGCGGCCCCATCGGATCGGCGCTCACGCCGCTCCTTTCCAGCTTAAAGGAGGCCCACGACCTGCCCGAGTCGCTGTGCACGCTGTGCCACGCCTGCGTAGACGCGTGTCCGATGGACATCGACCTGCCGCATCATTTCGTGAGGCTCCGGGAGCAGGCGATTCGTGAAGGACTCAAACCACGCAGCGTCTCACTGACCTATCGGACCTGGTCTCGCTGGTGGGCGACCCCGGAGGGTTACCGCCGCTCGATTCGGCTGGCCCGCCTGGGCCAGCGTCTCTACAAGCGGCGCGGCAGGATCCAGGGCGGGCCGGGGCTCCTTGGAGGCTGGACACGCACCCGTGACATGCCTCCGGTCGCCCGGGAGACCTTCGGAGAATGGTGGGAGCGAAGGGAGCATGGCCGGAATGCCTGGTGACGTGGTCATCGAGGAGTTCCGATCTCGCTGGGAGAGCCTGACCGGTCAGTTCTGGGACCTCAGGGGATCCAATATCCAGGAAGGGCTCAGACAAGCTCTTGAAACCATGGGATCGGGGACGCCGGGCCCCATCCTCATCTGGGAGGCCCCCTGGTTCCGTGAGTGGGACACCCCGGAGTGGCTTCGGGGATGGGGGTATGACCCCATCGTGGTGCGGCCGGATCCTGCCGGACCGGTCGATGAGGACGGCAATCCGTGGGAGCGCAGGCAACTCAAGGAAGCGGCGGCAACGGCCGAGATCGGGCTGTCGGCCGGATCCTGGGCGGTTTCCCACACCGGGAGTGTGGCGTTCTACGGAGACCGCCAGCACGGGACCTGGCCGAGCCTGCTGCCACCCGCCCATCTCATCCTCCTCAGTGCCAGTACGGTCTACGCCACGCTGGGCGAAGGACTTGCACGTCTGGCCGCCAGGGCCGGCGGCATTCCTCCCCAGGTGAAGCTGGTGACCGGCCCCAGCAGCACCGGCGACATCGAAGGCCAGTCCGTCATCGGCGTACACGGCCCGGCACGGGTAGGCATCGTGCTCGTGGAGCCTCAAGGAGTCTGAGGCTCCCGACCTATACGTCC